>CAZXRO010000086.1:0-10076 GCA_964642435.1 uncultured Ignavibacteriales bacterium | reverse complement strand
GTTCCAGAACTGGATCGCACGATCCTCAGCATTCATGACCGTGCAACCATCGACCAGGTAATCCTCGGCCGATCCGAACACACCGATGCCGAAGCCCTCGAGTGTGTCAGCATACACATTCAGAATCTGATTGCCGTCGATTGCCTTGAGATCGCCGAAATCCCAGATGCCGATTCCAATCTCGCCATTGGTGATGACCAGATTCTCGAATGTGGAGTTGCTGAAAGTCCCGGCGATAGCGGCCGAGTGAGTCGACCACGGGGTTCCATCGTAACCGGTCACCACGCACCCATAGAACTCGCAGTCGCCAACGGTGAGCCCATCGGCGCTGACGCCGGCATAAGTGGGACCGTAGCCATTAGTATCGGTCACGATTCCCCACTTGTAGTCAACGACCTTGATGCCGCTGATCGTCAAACCGGAGGTACCGTTGACATCGAGGAAGATGTTGGTCTGATAGCCCGGATCGGTAAAGGTAACCACGTCGGCTCCCGCACCGGTGATGAAACCAACATTGGTTGGTACCTGCAGATTGACGTCGCTGTAGGTACCCTCCTCGATAATGATGGTATGCGGACCACCGCCATATGTGGCCGCAGTCGCAAAAGCCGTATCGAGGTTTACGAAGGTACTGGCAGGATCGCCATCATCATCCACGTAGAACGTGGCAGCGCTTGCGTTTGCCGCAACAAGCAGAACAAGAGCAGCAAACGTAAGCAAGGTAAATGCTATACCTTTTTTCATAGTTCTCATCCTTAGTTTATGAAACTGTAGTTCCCCTTGGCCTCCCTCTATAGGGAAGCGCAAGTGTGCTTCCTGAGACAGAGGCTCCCATCACCTCGTCTCATGCAGACTCAGGCTTCGCAGCAGACACTATGGCACTTCAAGATTTCGGTTGGTTTCACAAACCAAGGTGAGTATATTCTGTATGTGTGCGGCGGGGGGGTTTATGGACCGTGTTGCAAAGCTGTGTCCGTAACCGCCTCGCCCACGCGCCTTAAAATCTTGACCGAAAGCCGGCGTCTTTCTGCGGCCTTACCTTCATGTGCGGCGTACTTACATGTACGCCTGGAAGTTCGTCCTTAACCTGTGATTGGGATTGTTTGCGCTCGCTGGGCCGCCTCCGTATCGTACGGACCGCCCAACTAATACCACCCCCTTCCCATAATCTGCGTCCACTTTGCCATCTTGCCTCTCAAGCGCAGAAGTGTATGTGTATATTGGGTGGGCTGTGGAGACTCAGGTAGATTCATTGAAGGTGAGACCCTCTGTACCCCTGCTCCATAAGGCCCAACATCCCAGAAGCCACGTATACATCACCAGTCTATCGCATTAATCCGCATTACGCCTTGTGCTCATTCTGTTAACTTCCTGCGACGATAACAGAAGCGTCCAAGTGCGTGACATCCTTCACGCGATACGATTCGTATGTTTCCCTATACGTCCCTCTGAATAGTCTGCTCAGTCCTCAGAGGATGATGGACCCCATGTCAAGTGAATAATATGGTGGTCCCGAAAAAAAGTCAAGCGACATTTTGGGGATTGTTTGCATTTTTCGCCCATGGCCGCATGCGGGGCAACAGTCGCACGTGAGGTGCGTGCGACAATACTCCAGCACGTGACAAGGGGACAGACAACACGTGATAGTGGATAAGTTTGTATGCGATTACAGGTTACGAATGCCCCCATCGGGATGTACGGGCAGGAACACCACACCGATTCCATCGCCAAACGCCCCAACACCATACCCAGGCCATCCCGCGCACAAAATGGCGGAGAGGCAGGGATTCGAACCCTGGGTACCCGAAGGTACACTGGTTTTCGAGACCAGCGCTTTCGACCGCTCAGCCACCTCTCCGCATTCAAGAACTGTCAGCGATCCACCAATGCCACATCCAGCAGCTCGGCGATCACGTCATGTCAGCCCCACTCCCTGTCGACACGATCCGACAAAAGAGCTGTCGCCAGCGACCCTGGGACCCATCAAGCCCCGGCACAGTCTGATAATCTATACATTCGGCTGCCGATGTAAAGCCCTTAAATCGCCATTCTAATCGCGCGCCCGCCGACCCTCCTGGACCAATCGGTCCTGGATAGCTACCAGTCGTTTGACCTGACCATGCCGCGGCCGGACGAACTGAAAAATCAGGAACGACCCGAACACAAACAGCACCGCCTCCGTAAATCGCCCGGTCAGCAAGAAGTACGCATAGCCATAAAGACAGATCGCAGCAATCATGATGAACACCGGTCGCAAGGCCACCATCATCCCCGCCGTCAGATCCTCATGATAGGTCACCTCGCTACGGATCATCGGCTCATGATATCTCTTATGGCGCAACCATAGCGCCAGCGCCGCCTGTCCCAGCGCCAGCACCACGAACAGATAGAACACCGTATTGGCCATATCACCCAGACGGTTGACCACCACGTAGTTACTGTTGATGTAGTAGCAGACCAGAAGCAGCGCTCCGGGTATGAGTATGTTGGAAACGATGCCGAAGTACAGCGGCTTGACCATGATCGACACCATGTTCAGCTCGGGCCGTTTGTCCTGAATCATTCTTCCTCCACCGCACGAATGAACTTCTGCTGCGCACTCGGGCGCGGCCAGTATATCAAGGTCCAGATCAGACCGATCGGATAGAATATCAACATACGAGTGAAGCTGCCACTAATCAACAAGACCACCAGCCCATAGATATACACCGCCTCGACAAAGGCCAAACGCGTGATTCCGATTGTCGTGAACAGCCGGGCGGCATCGGCGTTCGGCTTGCCTTCCAGACGAATCAACTTGCGTTGAAAAAGCTCCACTCCAGGAAGCACCGCCGGCGACAACGCCCCTACAATCAGCAGCACATACACCAGCACCTTCTGCTCTCCTCCCGGCATATCCACAAGGCGCACTTCTGACAACGCCAGCGAGACACCCACCACTAAATAGAGCAGCGGACTGCCCACCAGCAGCACCCAGGCGATCAGTCGCAGCTTCCGCATTTCCCTCTCGACAACAACCGGATCAGCCATCAGCTCGGCTCCTGTTTGCGGGTGCGTACATCCTGGAAGAACTGGCGCATCAAGGCCGCTACCTGATCACTGAGTATCCCCGGTACGACCTGGATCCGGTGGTTGAAACGCGACTCGGAAGGAATATCGAGAATCGACCCACAGGCTCCGAATTTTGGATCAGCGGCACCATAAACAATCCGCGCAATCCTCGAGAGCATCGCCGCCCCGGCACACATGGGGCACGGTTCCAGCGTGCAAACCAACGTGCACTGCTGCAACCGCCAGTCATCGAAATAGTTGTACGCCGCCGACAGCGCGATCATCTCGGCGTGGGCGGAGGCGTCCTTGAGCTGCACGGTCTGATTATGCCCCCGGCCGATCACCCGTCCATCGAACACGACCACCGCCCCCACCGGCACCTCCCCCTCGTCATAGGCAAGCATTGCCTCGCGCAGCGCGAGTTGCATGTAGTCAGGGTAACGTTCTGGATCCATGGGGCTAATATATGGTCGGTTGATCGGCTCGCCAACCACTTCCTGCCGGTCATCGCCGGTCAGAGAAGCAGCCGGCGCGTGATTTCATCGGCAACCAGCAGTCCATCGTCGGAAAGCCGCACATACCCCCGGTCGGGTATCACGTGGCCGGACTCCACCAGCAGGTTGTACTGCTCGGTATCCAGGCACTCCTCAAGGGCGCAGCCGAAACGGCGCGCGAACACCTCCCGGTTGATTCCCCTGCTGGTTCGCAGGCCGAGCATGATTGCCTCGGTAATACGCTGCTCGCTGCCCGAGGTGTCCTCCTGCACTGCCAGTTCGCCCCGCGATACCGACTCCATCCACTCAACCAGGTTGGAAACATTGAAAAGGCGCCTGTTGTCGACAAACGAATGCGCGGCCGGCCCCAGTCCGAGGTAGTCGCCCCCCTCCCAGTAATTCACGTTGTGTCGGCATTCGAAACCCGGCCTGGCAAACGAGGAGACTTCATAGCGCTCGTATCCGGCCTCGGCCAGACGCTCCACCCCCCCGCGGTATAGTGCCAGCATGAGATCGTCATCGGGCAAACGTACCTTTCTCCGTCGCACCTTCTCCGCCAATGGCGTTCCCGGCTCAATTGTCAGTTGATAGAACGACACATGGGGCGGCTCCAAATCCAGGAGCTGATCCAGATCACGGGAGAGATCATCGGAATTCTGCCCCGGAAGGCCAAAAATGAGATCACAGCCAAAATTCGAAAACCCGAGGGCGTTGGCCAGATAGACAGCCTGGTACGTGTGATGAAGATCATGATTGCGGGCCAGAAGAGCCAGTTGATCGCGGTTGAACGACTGTACTCCAAAGACAGGTCGGTTCATACCGAGCTGACTGAGCCGGGCGAGCTTCTCACCGGTCACAGACTCCGGATTGCACTCGAGGCTGAACTCCAGGTTGGGAGCAAAATTCAAGCGCCGGTGAAGCAGCGCCAGCCAGTGTTCAATGAATTCGATATTGGCCAGCGAGGGAGTCCCGCCGCCAATATAGATGCTGTCCACCTGCCGTCGGCGGGGCATGAGCTCGGCTAATACGAGTTCCGTCTCCTCAAGAAGAGCGGCGAAGTACCGTGCCTCCGCCTCGGGGGCGTAGCGCTCCTTGTAGAAATCGCAATAGCTGCAGAGGTTAGTGCAGAAAGGATAATGCAGGTAGATACCGAAAGCCATGCCCTAAGATATGGGATGGCCGATCCTGTTCCAACGAACTTGCGAAGGGAAATTCCAGACATAGTGGAGAACCCACTGACCGGCGTTGTGAACCCAGGGAAACGCCCACCCCGGCTGCTCCTCGGCAGGTGCCCACGACCAGTATACGAACAAGGCCTTCCCCTCGATCAGATCACGTTCGACAGCACCAAAGAAGCGGCTGTCCTGACTGTGATCCCTGTTATCCCCCATTACAAAGTAATGACCCTCGGGGACTTCATAAGGACCGAAGTTATCCCTGAAAGACAGATCGGCCGCCAGGATGCGCGGATCGGTGCTCTTGCTCGTCGGATAGATGGCTGTCGGCAAGTCATCAATGTACACAACCTTGTCGGCGACCTCAACTATCGATCCCGGTCCGGCAACAATGCGCTTGATAAAATCCCGATCGGGATTGTTCGGATACCCGAACACGATAACATCCCCGATCTGTGGGTCTGAGCCATAGTCGTAGGCCATCTGATTGACAAAGATGTAGTCCCCCTCGAACAACGCGTCCTCCATGGAGGTCGAGCTGACGCGGTAGGCACTGACGACAAAAACGCGCAGGAGAATCGCCGCGATCAGGGCGATGATGGCTGTTTCCAGATACTCTCGCCACAGGGGCTTGATGGGCTTCTTGTGACGCAGCCTGTTGACCTGACGATTGGTCTCGGCCTGCTTGTGTTCCTGTATGAGGAAGTCCTGATCCATATGTTTAGGTTATCGGCTGCGAGCAACGCGCGCTTTAGGAGCCGCTCAAAGATCTCCGGCGCGACTCGGGCAACCTGCTGAACTGCACCGGCTTGCCGTTACAACTCGGGTCCTCGCCAGCCGGCGCCCTGCTCCCCGACAATGCGATCGGCCACGCAAACTGCCAAGCCTCTCGAAGTACGGCTTGACATAATGGACCCGCAATAGTATTCTATTGGTGAGTACACTTCACCGGTACTTGATCAGACAGGGCATCGTAAGCGCTGACACCCATCTCAATCCTCACATAGCAGAAACAAGTCGCAGATCTCAAGACGTGAGCTTTCCCCTCTCCTTTCTTGTGTCCTTCGCCGCCCCATCCGCGAACCATCAGAGAGAGGAGGAAACGCCCATGGAGTAAACCGCCGTCGGGTGAGCCAAGCATGGACAGCGGTTCTGCCCGATGGCCAGGGACCAAACAGGCGACATGGTGTGGCATCGTCATCCTTGGCGGCTATCCATCCATGCGCAGGATTCGCCATCCTGAAGACCGTTTTCCCGGGTCAAGGACTGACCCATCCTAACGTTCCTGTCAACATCAGTCCGGCACACGCTCAACCTATCATGCCGGATCTGGGGAAGGGGTTGGGGGAAGGATTCGATGCGCCATCGTCACCTGAGATTGCTTGTCGCAATCCGTAATACGAACACCCCCGGAGGCCGAAATCTGGCCTCCGGGGTTCTCTTTGCCCCACAGCCTGTAGACTCCCCCCCATATATCCGCTGAAAACCCGTTCTGGAAAGGCTTTCCGGACTGCCCGAAACATGCACATTCTCCCCAATAAATCATTGTTTTGCAATGGCTTAACATGCTCCAATCACCCCCTTCGACAGCATGGCACTGCCCTTGCACATGACATAGGCAGCATTGAAACCTCAACCCAAGCCGGACATGAAAAAATGAGAGTCAAATTCGTGCTGACTATGGAAGATCTGGTCGTTGATGAAAATTCAGTCGATCAGGTGACGCTGGATTGGGAGGAGGATCTGGATCAACAGCAGATCCTTCAGTTGTCCCATAGCTGGATAACCTCCAAGAACTTCCTGACACAACGGATGGAAGGCCTTATCCGCGTGGGAGAGTCCTCACTAACAATCGAACCATTGGAAGAGACCGAGGATGCCTACTGACGCTGCCATAACATCGCAGGCTAAACAGCTCGCCCACAAAGCCACCGAGCAGGCCGACGAATATGTCGGCTTCCTCAGTCCGGCCCAGGACTGGATCCTCGGCAACTTCGGCGAAACCGGCCTGATTGCCGCCTATTTGGTCCTGGCCGCTATCGCACTGCTTGTCGTGGCCAAGATCAGCAAGGTTGCCTTTTCTACCCTGAAGTACGTCGCTATCCCGGCCCTGATCCTGGCCTTCATCGGCTCGGTCATGCTGGATTACTCGTTCTTCGGGTTGCTGCCGGTTACAGTCACGGGCTGTTCACTGGTGCTGCTATTCAAGGGATAAGTGAGGTCAACCGTAAGGAACGCAAGGTCTCCTCGCCCGGCAGGCGGGGTGATCAGGGGATAGAAATATGATTGGAAAACAGAGACTCTGCCGTACCTGCAATACGCGGCTGCAACGACGCGAGGACTCTTGGTATTGTCCCGAGTGCCAGGCCGAGGAACGAGACCTCTCCGGCATTTTCGAGGATGACCAGGATGAGGACTATGTCTTCATCGAGTGCCCCGGCGCCACCCTGTACGCGCCGGGTACCGACGATGTCATCGCCGGCGTCCGCTGGTTTGATCTCGACAACCCGGACAGCGAGTTTGAGATTGTCGACAAGCCCATCTTCGCTCCCAACCACAAGCGCCGTCGAAGAATCAAGCGTGAAGCTCTCGGCAAGATACGCCGCTGTCGTGCCTGCCAGGATTACACGGTCCGGATGCGACGCAAAGAGGGACCAGACTTCTTCATCCCTTCTGAGAAGCATCCGCACCGTGACAAACTCAAGTCAGTTCGCCATGTCTCCTATGAACCATAGCACTATGTCCAACCCGGCATGAGGTGGCCCGCCCGGTCCTGAAACTTCCGGGATAACAACACATCAAAATCGCGCTTCATCTTTTTGCGGTGGCGGCGATCGGCTCAGCGTAGCTCCTGTGTCGGTCGCCGTCTTCTGTTGTCGAGAATTTTAGCGGCAACAATCACTATGTTTGCTCGTACTTACAAACCAAAGCACGCACATAGAACCACTGCAAGGAGAACCCATGAGGCAATCACGCCCGGTTATCGCGATAGTCACGGCCCTGATCATACTGGGTGTCGGGACCGTAAACGCCGGTGGCCTGTTTAGCTGGGGCGGCAAGAAAATCGACGGCTCCGGCAACCTTGTTACCCAATCACGCGACCTGCCCGTATTTACCGCCATCGAAAACAGCGGCTCGGCCGACCTGTTTATCACGATTGGTGAAAAGCAATCGGTTGAGGTGACATTCGACGACAACCTCGTGGACATTATCGAGACGGAAGTCGATGGTAAAACCCTCTATATCGGGTCAGAGAAGGGCGTGTCCTACTCTGCCTCGCGCGGGTGCCGAATCGAGATCACTATCAACAGCCTCGAGGAAATCGAACTGAACGGATCCGGTGATATTGTGATTGAAAATCTCAACAGCGAACGGTTCTTCTATGACCTGTCCGGGTCCGGAGACCTCGTTGTACGTGGGAACGCCGGTGAGGTGGAGATCTCGGTAAAGGGCTCTGGCGATGTCAACGCCCGCGACCTGGTGGCCCGCGATGCATTTGTCCGGATCATGGGCTCGGGTGATGTCGAGGTGCATGCCACGGAGTCGTTCGATGGCTCAGTCTACGGCAGCGGCGATATCCGCTACTATGGCAACCCGTCTCACACCTCCAGCCATGTAGCCGGCTCTGGAAAGATCAAGAAGCGCTGAAATGGGAGTATAGACCTTTGGTGACGCGCCCTCATGCGGTAGATGGAGTCTGACAGGAGCTCCACAGGGAATGCCGCTCAGAGCGCAATCCCGGTGCGGCAGACGGGTTTCCGTCTGCCGCTTTTTTGTGACTTGAACACTCCCTTCACAACCGCCGAAAACAGCCCCCAAAACTGGCCGTAACTATTTATGTATCAACACGATACGGCCCCGTTTTTACTTGCATTTTGTTTCAACAATTCGTATTTTCAGGTGTTTAAGAAGATAGGTATAGTAAGTGACGTCTGAACGTAACAGAGCCTCGGGTCAACCCCGACCGATCGCCGGTGTAATCAACAATTTGATGGCCTCGCTGGGCCTGTCAAAGCGGTTCTACGGCTGGTCGATTGTCGCCAAGTGGCCCCAGATTGTGGGCGACCAGATCGCGCGCAGGGCACAGGCCGTCTCCTTCGAGGACGGCGTCCTCACAATCGCGGTCCCCAGCGATGCCTGGCGACAGGAGCTCCAATTGCAATCCGAGGCTATCCTCAGGGAAATCCACGCCGTTCCCGGCGGTCGCAGTGTAAAACGACTGCACCTGGTGCGTGGAGAGAAAGGATGACACGACAAATGGCAACTAAGGCCAAAGATGTAGAATTGCAGAAGGTCCCGCCCAACGACTATTCAGCCAAGCAGATCAAAATCCTCGCCGGATTGGAAGCGGTCCGACGTCGCCCGGCCATGTATATCGGAGATATCGGACAGCGCGGCCTCCACCACATGGTCTACGAGGTTGTTGACAACTCTGTCGATGAAGCCATGGCTGGTTTCTGTACCAAGATTGTTGTCGAGATAGAAAAGTCCGGAGCGGTAACCGTGACCGACGATGGCCGCGGTATCCCGGTGGAAGAGCATCCTGATAAGAAAATCAGCGCTCTCGAGGTAGTAATGACTACCTTGCACGCCGGCGGCAAATTTGACCACCAAACCTACAAGGTTTCCGGCGGTCTGCATGGTGTCGGTGTTTCTGTCGTCAATGCCCTCTCGAAAGCTTGCGAGGTCGAGATTTGCCGAAACGGTGAGGTGTTTGTCCAGAAGTACGAACGAGGCAAAGCCGTGGCCCCCGTGAAAAAGATCGGTACGCGCAAGAAATCCGGCACCCGGACGACGTTTGTGCCCGATGACGAGATATTCAAGAACACCGAGTTCAAATTCGATATCATCTCCTCCCGGCTTCGCGAGCTGGCCTTCCTCAACCAGGGTCTGCAAATCGTCCTGAAGGATCATCGTACCGGCAAGGAAACCGAGTTCCTTGCCAAGGGCGGGCTGTCCTCATTTGTCGAATACCTCAACGAGAACAAGACTCCGCTGTTTCGCAAGCCGGTGCACTTTCAGCGTTCCCGCGATGGTGTCGAGGTCGAGGCTGCGCTGCAATACAACGATGGGTATTCCGAATCGGTGTACTCGTACGTGAACAATATCAACACTATCGAGGGTGGTACCCACCTGACCGGCTTCCGTACGGCCCTCACGCGGTCCATCAATCACTACGCGCACAAGAACAATCTGGTCAAGGTGCGTGGCGGCAAGAATGGAAAGAACGGCAACGGCATAACGCTCATGGGCGATGACTCCCGCGAGGGCCTCACCGCCGTCATCTCGGTACGTGTCTCCGACCCACAGTTCGAGGGCCAGACCAAGACCAAGCTCGGGAACTCCGAAGTGGAGG
>CAZXRO010000085.1:0-10087 GCA_964642435.1 uncultured Ignavibacteriales bacterium | reverse complement strand
CGGATCTTCCAGAACGGCTTCCATAGCATCGGGATCGGTCACGAAGTATGGAGAGACATAGCCGCGATCGAACTGCATACCCTCGACGACATCAAGGAATGTCTCGGCGGTCTTGGCTTCCTCGACCGTGATGACGCCGTCCTTGCCGACCTTTTCCATCGCCTCGGCAATCAGCTCACCAATCTCATGATCGGAGTTGGCGCTGATGGTGCCGACCTGGGCGATTTCGGTCTTGCCGGATACCGGCTTGGACATATTCTTGATCTCGGCGGTAACGGCGGCGACGGCCTTATCGATGCCGCGCTTGATGGCCATAGGGTTATGACCGGCGGTTACGTTCTTGAGACCTTCACGGAAGATGGCCTGGGCCATCACGGTAGCTGTCGTGGTACCATCGCCGGCGTCGTCGGAGGTCTTGGAGGCAACTTCCTTGACCATCTGGGCGCCGATATTCTCGAAGTGATCTTCAAGGTCGATTTCCTTGGCAACGGTGACACCATCCTTGGTGATAGTGGGGGCGCCGAACTTCTTCTCCAGGACGACATTGCGCCCCTTGGGGCCGAGCGTGACCTTGACCGCATCGGCCAGTTTGTCCACGCCCTTTTTGAGGCGGCTGCGAGCCTCTGATTCAAAGTAAATGATCTTAGCCATTGTATGTAACCTCTTTTGTTTCGATTGTTGTGGTCGAGTTTCGGTTATGCGCTGTTGGCTCAGGCATTCGCCACGATAGCAAAAATGTCGGACTCGCGCATGATCAGGTACTCGTCACCATCGATAGAGACCTCGGTGCCAGAATACTTGCCATACAGCACCCGGTCACCCTTCTTGACTTCCATCGGCATACGAGTTCCCTCTTCGCTGGTACGGCCGGGACCAACCTCGACCACCTCACCCTGCATCGGCTTCTCTTTGGCAGTATCGGGGATGATAATGCCGCCCTTTTTGGTTTCCTGTTCCTCGACAGGCTTGATCACCACACGATCGGCAAGCGGTTTCACCTGCATTTTTGACTCCTCCTTTGATCCGCGTCTATCGCGGTCTTGAGACTGTGTATTGTGTCGTTTGTGTCATGCATTATTGTGTCTACCATTATTAGCACTCACATACAGCGAGTGCTAACAGCGATCAATGTAATTGTAACGCGGGATTTGTCAAGAGGTTTCCGTGATTTGCGGGAAAAATGGGGGGAGACGCGCGATTTCTTGTAATCGGTTGTAAATAAATACCTTAGGCGGCCCTCTTGCTCGACCGTCGCATGACGGTCAGGAGCGGCTGGCTGCCAGATTCCGTATGGCAGCGGTCAATCTGGCAGCCAGCAGAGATTGACGATCTTCTTGGCCTATTGCCAGGCACCGACAATGATACCGGCGATAATCAGTCCGACGACGTGGTAGAAGAGGTTGATCACAGAGAGCGATTTGGGGCGGTGCTCGAAGACATCGGTGATTATCACCACCGGCAGGACGAAACAGACCCCGGCGAGGAGCCCGACCAGGGCGCCATCCTCGGCACAATTGGCGCCGCTCCAGTCGCAGACGCGCGCGATACCATAGGAGGCGAGGAAGGCCGCGATCAGCGCCCAGAGGTAGAACAGTGGTGAGAAGCTCTTTTTGATCTGCTCCTGTGACTTGCCCATGCCCTTGAGCCAGGGCTTGAAAAACAGCGCCGGTGAGAACCACAGTGCGCCGAGGAGCCAATAGGCGGCTGCTGCGACCAGTACGGCCGGGTAGTTGATACCGGTAGCTTCCATGATATGGATTCCTTTCCGTTGAAAGTGCACTCATATCATGGTAATATGGTGTGATTTAGTCAAGGTTTGAGTTGGGATAACAACAGGCGGCTAATAGGGTGGCCACAGTATCGGCAGCACCACAACTGAGACAATCAAGGCAATGATGGTAATTGGAATCCCCACTTTCAGGTAGTCAACAAAGCGGTAGCCGCCCGGACCCATAACCAGCAGATGAGCCGGGTGTGAGATAGGACTGGCGAAACTCGAGGATGCCGCAATAGCGACTGTCATCATCAGCAGATGCGGAGATATCCCCAGCGTGCTTGCAGCGCTGAGCGCAACAGGAGCCATCAGGACCACCAGAGCCGCTGTTGGAATTATCTGAGTGCACAGCACGGTCACCGTAAACAGCGCGGCCACCCCCCAGTGCGGACCAAGATCTCCCACGGCCGCAATAAGGGCGGTGGCGCCCAGCTGGGCCGCTCCCGTATTCTCTATGGCGGCGCCAAGCGGAAGCATGCTTGCAATGAGGAACACAATTTTCCAGTCGATCGCCCGATACGCTTCCTCCATACTCAAACAGCCCACCAGCACCATCAGAGCGGCGCCGGCAAGCGCCGCGATGGCTATTGGTACCAGCCCCAGGATGGCACTCAGTATCACGGCCACCATTATTGCGGCGGCGATGGCCCCTTTCTCTGTCCGGGGGGCTTGCGCTGCGGCTTGATCGAGCACCAGGAAGTCCGGATCCCTCGCCAGCGCCTCGAGATTGCGCCGCTGGCCGTACACCAAGAGGGCATCGCCGAACTGCAGTGGCATGTCCTGCAAGCCGCTGCGATACGCCTGCCCCCGTCTCCAGATGGCCAGCACGCTGATACCGTATCGCTCCCGAAACAGCAGCTCGGCCAGAGTGCGCCCGGCCAGCGTCGTTCGGGGAGAGAGCAACACCTCCGTCACACCGATTTGCTGCGACTCCAGTTCAGCCGTCTGACTGTACGTCTGCATATCGATTCTCAGTTGCTGCAGTCCTTCAAGGATCTCAAGGTCCCGTGGCGACCCCTGCAAGACCAACAGATCCCCCTCATGCACCGCCTCATTCGGCGACGGCATGCAAAGGAAATCCTCTTCTCGTGCAATCGCTACGACCGTCAGGCCGAAGCCGTTTCCCAGACGGCTCTCAGAAAGAGCATGCCCAGCCAAAACAGACCCCTGGGGTACCCTGACTGTCAGAAGCTGCGAGCGGCCGGCGGTGAGGTCAGAGACAGTTTCTGCAGCTACGGTTCGCTTGGCGGTCAGCACCCCCTGGCCTTCCAGCGCGTTCAGGCTCTCGTGCTCGCCCTGCAGCAGCAGCCGCTCCCCGGCTGACAAACGATGGTGAGCCAGATCCGCGATCTTCCTACCTCCGGGAGTGTGGACCGCAACAACATGAACCCGATACTCCCTGCGCAAGCCGACCTCGGCGAGCGTCTTGCCAACCAGCGATGAGTCCTCCGGGACCAGCGCCTCGGCTGCCAGCAGACGTTCGGTGAGCATACCCTGAACTGGGTCATTCGTTTCGACGGACAAGTGCTGACTGGCCTGAAAGCGATGCAGGTGGTCTGGCTGACCGTGGACAATCAGCACATCGTTGGCCTCGATCACATCACTGGGCCGGGGAGCGAGCATCAGGACACGCTTGCGCTCGAGCGCAAGCACGTTCAGGTGAAGGGCCGATCCCAGTCGACTCTCGGCCAGCGTACGCCCGTCGAGTGGCGACCCACTCGGTATTCGAGTCGTGAATATGAATGCATTGAACTGGTACGACGCCCCGGGAGCCATTTGGGCCTCGCGATCAGATGTTGGTCGTCCTTTCGGCAGCAGGCGCCGACCGAAGATCAGCATGAAAGCTATCCCGCTGATCACGATAGCCGCGGTGATGGGTGTGAAGTCGAATATGGCAAACGGCTCCAGGCCGGCATTGCGAACGGCATCGGTAACCAGAATGTTGGGCGGCGTGGAGATACCAGTGAACGGTCCTCCAAGCAGACACCCCAGCGCCAGCGGAAGAAGCAACCGGGAAGGCGGTCGCCGGCTTCGTCTGGCCAGCTCCATGGTTGCCGGCATCAGGATAGCTGCCACCGTGACAGTATTAATCAACGCCGACAACAGACTGGCGGTGACCATCAGCGCGGCCATGAGGGTAGCTTCTCCTCCTTTGGCGAAGCGTTGAAGCGGCTGGCCCAGGAGATGGGCGATCCCTGTGCGGGCCAGCCCTGATGTCAAAATGAAGAGCGCCCAAACCGTGATAACCGCCGCGCTGCTGAAGCCGGCCAGGGCCTCCTGCGGCGTGACCAGCCCGGTCAGGGCCAGGGCTGACAATACCAGCAAACCCACCAGATCGACACGCAGCCGACCGCTCACAAACAGAACAAGCGCCGCTGTGACTATGACAAGCAGAGTGATAATTTCACCGGACAACGTGGTCTCCCTTTCGATTCCTGACCGACACGAGGTAGCTCGGCCGTAGCAGACACTCCCCGGTTCACATCGGCTGGCAGAAAAGTAATGAGGACGCGACTCACAATCAACAAGCATCGTGCGCCAAGTTTGGTGATGGCGACCGGTACGGCCGGACAGTTGATACCGGCAGCGTCGATGATATGGATTCCTTTCCGTTGGAAGTGCGTATTTATCATGGTAATATGGTGTGATTCAGCCACGGTTTGCGTTGGGCTTCCATGGAAACCCGATGAACCATCCGGCGGTTCTACAGGCATTGGAGGATTGAAAGCGTATGGATTCCTTGACACAGGCCGCTCTTGGCGCCGCTGTCGGCGAGGCCACGTTGGGCCGGACAGCCGGTAACCGCGCCATCATGTGGGGCGCTATCGCCGGTACCCTGCCTGATCTGGACGTGTTGGCCAACCCGATACTCGATGAAATCGCGCAGCTTGGCTGGCATCGCGGGCCTTCACATGCCTTCTTCTATCTGACCCTTGGCGCACCTGTGATCGGCTGGCTCATCAGCCGCATCCACGGCAAGTATGGTTCATGGCGGCGCTGGACGGCGCTGGTCTACCTCGCTTTCGTCACGCACGTGCTTCTGGACACGTTCACGGTCTATGGGACGCAGCTTTTCCTGCCGTTTTCGAACTACCCTGCTGCGTTCAACAGCATCTCCATTATCGATCCACTGTACACTCTGCCGCTGCTGATTCCCCTGCTTGCAGCCATGTTCTTCCGCAAAACGCGCCCTATACGGCGACAGCTTGTCGCTATCGGCCTGATCATTTCCACCGGATACCTCGGCGCGACTGTCGCCGCAAAGGTGCATGTCAACGATGTTGTTGAGCAGTCGCTTGCTCAGCAGCAACTGATCGGGGCAGAGTACATCACCGCCCCAACTATCTTCAACGCCATCCTCTGGCGCGCCACCGTAAAGACCGAGGGAGGCTTTTTGGTGGGCCACTATTCGCTGCTGGACAAGGATATGCAGATCGAGTTTGCGCTCATACCCAATGATACCACCCTGATCAACCGGTACGCGCACACCGACGCCATCCGTCGCCTGCAGTGGTTCTCTCGCGGCTACCTGCTCGCGTACGAGGTCAACGGCACCGGCAGATTGCACGATCTACGCTTTGGTGAGTTGAACCACGACAACAGTGCCAGGCGCTCGTTCATTTTCGGCTGGGACTTGGTCCCCTCGGACCAGCGTCCTGACGGTTGGGGATTGCGCCGCGTCTCACCGAACATGGATGAGCCAGGCCGCGCCCTGATGGCGCTGTGGCAGCGCCTGCTGGGGGAATAGCAGATCGCGGACAGGAGTGTCCCGAGGTGCCACAGCTGTCTCACAATCTTGTTCAAGCAGCCACACCGGGTAGGCAGTTCTTCCGAGGAGTAGAGAAGAGTCAGAAATGCAGTCGATACCGCTCCTGACATTGCGTGAGGATTTGTGCTCTCAGCGACAGCGGCTTGGCACCTGAGTGATCGACGGTTGATCATGCTGTATATCCCATCTGCTGGCTCCTATCCGTTCGCGACTACCTGCGTGAGGTTGGACGTGTCGGATCAGAAGCTGCTGTCTGTGCCACAGGCGATCAGCACTATCATCAGAAGCGACATGCCCACCGTTGGAATCGAGAGGGCGGTAAATCGGGCATAGATTCACGCGAGTTGGTGATTGTCTCCGGGAGAGATTCGCTGTATCATTCAGTGGGGAACTAACACCAGGCGTAGATGGAGAGAATGCGGAATCTGATGTCAGACAAAGCGAGAAGGGTGGTCTTCACCCTGTATTTCGCGCAATTGACAGGGATGCTGATCCTTTCATACATGCCGCACTGGCGGGTCTGGGGGTTCAGTACCTGGTCATACCTCAGTTCAGAAGTGCGAATAGGCATGTTTGCTGTTGGCCTTTGCTTGGGCATTATTGCATACGCCGCAGACCGATCACTCGCCCGATTCTTCTCAGTTGTTTCACAGAACGTCCGCAAGCCGATCGCATATCTTGCCGCGGGGGGAATCCTGATTGGCTGTCTCTGGGTGCTTTACGCCGCGTTTCGGCCGGAGGTGTTCCTGCTCGGCGACGGGTACGAGGTCATTGACCACCTGGCGCGAGAGGATACGCCCGTGAAGACTCACCAGTTCGGTGCCGTTGGGGTCAACCTGATCGCAATGCATCTTTTGGGACTGCGGGGGCTCGATGGTGCACAGGCGGCGATTCAGCTTGTTACAGTCGTGATCGGTTCACTGGCCATGTTGGCCTCGCTATTCATCGCCCCTCGGCTGTTTCGAGACCGAGCTGCCGGCCTGACTTTTGTGGCTGGCCTGTTTCTGGGCGGATACAGCCTGCAGTTCGTCGGTTATGTCGAGAACTACGCCGCCTTCATCGCGCTGGTGATCGTGTTTACGCTGTTTGGAACCTATGTGACCAAAGAGCCGGCCAAGCGATGGTGGCTCCTTCTGGTGGCAGCCGGGGCCGCAACCATGCACATACTCGCTGTGACCCTTGTACCCGCGCTCCTGTATGCATTGTTGGCACCCTCGTCGATCGGCAAGAGGATAGTCGGGATGAGCGCAGGTGCCATACTGCTCGCCGTATTGACAACGGTGGGGGTGGCGACTCTGGTGCTTCATGTTCTCGCTTCAGCGAATTTCTTCGCCCACTACTCGCTCGTTCCCCTTGTGGCCGAATACTTCACTCCTGACCGGTACAGTTTGTTCTCTCCGGCACATCTGCTCGATGTCGCCAATCTTCTCTTGCTGGTGTGTCCACCACTGCTGTTGGTTGGGGGGCTGGTCGCAGTCTATCGCCGACACGTGACGTTGTCTGATCCGGCAACTTTGTTTCTGTCACTGGCTTCCTTATCGACTGTGGGGGCAATGTTCGTGCTGGATCCCAAGCTGGGCATGGCCCGCGACTGGGACCTGTTCTCTTTTGTGGGAATACCGCTTGTTGCACTTGTCTTCTATGTGTTAGTGGAGAAACGTGAGCACCCGGTAGTTCGGCAGTCGCTCATGCTGGCCTTCGTTCTTTGCCTGTTGACAATCGTGCCGCGCATCGTGACTCTTTCGAGTGTGGAGCAGTCAGTGGCTCAGTTCCGGCACTATGCGATGCTCGACTTCCAGAAGAACCGTAAATACTGGTTTTATCTTGCTCGACACTATGAAATCGCAGGCGATACAGCTCAGGCAGATGCCGTACGTGCCGAGTGGAATCGATTGCACCCCGACAAGCCCCTGGTGGAGCAGGCGATCCTTCTGAAGCAACAGGGGCAATGGGCGACATCTGAAGCACTGCTGCGGCAGGCTGTTCAAGTCAATCCCTCCAACTCCGACATCTGGTCCAATCTCGGTGAAATTGCGCTGCATAAGGGTTTGGTAGACAGCGCCGCGGTTCTTCTCACGCGCTGCCTTCGACTCAATCCGTCCGACTATTCCGCCTATAACAATCTGGCGACGGTGGCTATGCAAAGGGAACAATACGACAAAGCGAGAGAACACCTCCAACGGGCCCATGAGCTGTATCCCGAAGGATCAGAGATCCTCTACAACTTGGCAACAGCTCATCGTCTCGCAGGCGATCATGCGTCGTACCGACGCTGTCTGCTCATGGCGTCACAGAGACAACCCCAGATTCCACAGGTGCTGTATGAACTTACCCTGATTCATGTTCGGGAGGGCAGAATACAGGAGGCACGGCGCACACTTCAGACGGCCGCACAAATCGGTTTGGACAGTAAGATCATTGAGGATCTCGTCCGACAAGTACCACAATTGGGAAATCAGGAGAATTAGTCGCGTCGGAATAGCTGACGGATCACCAACAGAATCTGGCATTTCTCGGAACCTGCGGTGCTCGAGGGAAGGGCCGCAAAGAATAAGGGCGGTATGCTGGCTGCACACCGCCCTTCTGAATCTACGGAAACCGGATATCAGCGGTTGATGTTGTAGAAGGCCTTTTTGCCGGGGTAGACAGCTTCCTTGCCGATCGTCTCCATGATACGCAGCAATTGGTTGTACTTGGCAATGCGGTCGGAGCGGCACATGGAACCGGTCTTGATCTGGCCGGCGCCGGTGGCCACGACAACATCGGCGATCGTGGCATCCTCGGTCTCACCCGAACGATGCGAGACGACAGCGGTGAATCCGGCTCGTTGGGCCATGCTGATAGCATCGAGCGTCTCGGTAAGCGTGCCGATCTGGTTGAGCTTGATCAGGATGGAGTTGGCGGCCTTTTCCTCGATACCCCGCTTGAGGCGCTTGATGTTAGTGACGAACAGATCATCGCCGACTATCTGCACCTTATCGCCCAGCTTCTTGACCATCAGCTTCCAGCCGTCCCAATCGTCCTCGGCCAGCCCGTCCTCTATACTGATGATGGGGTACTTGTCGACGAGATCGGCGTAGAAATCGACCATCTCCGCGGAACTGAGCTTGCGGCCTTCGGCGGCGAGGTTGTACTTCCCGGTCTTGGCATCGTAGAACTCGGTCGAGGCGGGATCGAGCGCGATCATGACATCCTCCCCCGCCTTGTAGCCGGAGTTGCCGATCGCCTCCATGATGACCTCGAGCGCTTCCTCGTTGGACTTGAGGTCGGGCGCAAACCCGCCTTCATCGCCGACAGCGGTATTGTAGCCCTTGGCCTTGAGCACTTTTTTCAGGTGGCCGAAAATCTCCGCGCCCATTTGCAGCGCCTGGGGGAAGATTTCCGCGCCGACCGGCATGACCATGAACTCCTGCAGGTCGACGTTGTTGTCGGCGTGCTTGCCACCGTTGAGGATATTCATCATGGGCACCGGCAGGATCTTGCAGTTGCAGCCCCCGATATACTCATACAGGAACCGCCCGCGCGACTCGGCGGCCGCCCTGGCGACCGCCAGCGAAACGCCCAGGATGGCGTTGGCGCCGAGCTTGCCTTTGTTCTCGGTACCATCGAGATCAATCAGGTAGTTGTCGAGCGCGACCTGGTCGAACGGGTCGACATCGTCTTTGATCAACGCCGGGGCGATCTTCTCATTGACGTTCTTAACGGCCTTCTGGACGCCCTTGCCGAAGTAGTAGTCCTTATCGCCATCGCGAAGCTCGACTGCCTCGTGGGCGCCGGTGGAGGCACCGGAGGGGACGGCGGCGCGGCCGATAGTGCCGTCATCGAGACAGACCTCGACCTCGACGGTAGGCGTGCCGCGGCTGTCGAGTATTTGACGGCCGTGGATATACGCAAAATCTGACATGGATTTCCCTTTCCCTTGGTCTGTTTACCAGCTTTGGATCAAACGTACTGGTATAGGCAACAACGATCAACTTTAATTTGTGCCGGGGGCCAGGCTGGGGACATTTCCTGAGGCATCCGCCTGTGGCAGACGAGCCACGCCCCACTCTGTGCCTGTTCCTGATGCAGTCGTGATATGACGTGTGTTGAGATTGCCTCGTCCCTGCGCGCCAAAGGCGCGGCGGTCCTCTCAGAGATGACTCGATGCAGGGCGTTCCGACGAACGCCCGTGTTCGGGGTCTGGCGTTCTTCACAGTCGAGCTTGGGAGCTCACTGGCCAGAGAGTCTCCACACCACTCATAGCTTGACAAACGTATCTATGTTTGCGTCTATATGAGTGACTATGATTTAGTCGGGCGCTGCGGGGCCCCATGGCAGCGCCAATGGGCATTTTCACGTTTTGAGGAGTAGAATAAATGCAGCGGAAGTTGCACCTGCAGCCAATTGGGTGCAAGGCTGAGGCATGCGCTTGTCGAGATTTCTAACACTCTCTGCCGAAAGGAGGTGGGAGCATGAAGTAAGACCGTGCTAATGACGTACCCGGCCTGGGGCACATCTGCCGTCAAGCCGGGAAAGTGATTAACTGATAACGTATTGGAGAC
>CAZXRO010000084.1:0-10127 GCA_964642435.1 uncultured Ignavibacteriales bacterium | reverse complement strand
GAGGTGGACATACAGCATCTCATTCTTGAGATGAACTCTGAGACGGTACGTCGCGAGCGTGAAAAAGGGCGACCCATTCGATATGGCGACGCCACCAGCCGCGAGGTGCTGCTGCATGCCGGCCTACGAGAGGCGCGAGTCGTGGTAATCGCGATCTCGGATCCGGCGGCCACGCGCAATATTGTCCGCCAGGTCAAGGCATTGAATCCGTCGGTACACTTGATCGTGCGCACCCGGTTCGTCAAGGAGATGCCCGATCTGCTGGAAGGCGGCGCTGATGAAGTCATTCCAGAGGAATTCGAGACCTCGATTGAGATCTTCACGCGTGTTCTCGCCAGGTACCTCGTACCGGTCGACCAGATTGAACGGTTCGTCGAAACTGTCCGGGCAGACAGCTATGGTATGTTCCGAGCCATGTCGACCCCAACGGCGCGCATGTCGGACCTCAAACGGCAGTCGCCGGACTTCGAAATCATACCGGTCACGCTGAGCGAGGAATCGACACTCGTGGGTAAATCGCTGGCAGCACTCAATCTCAGAAAGAGGCACGGCACAACTGTCGTCGCCGTCCACCGTGATGGACGGATGCATCCCAATCCAGAGGGGGAGTTTGTGCTGGCCGGCGGCGATGTCATCTATCTGATGGGCGGTACCGCCGATGTCTCCGCGGTCGTAGACCTGGCGACCGGTGAATCCAGTGGCCAATAGGAAGATTGCGCGCGGAGTCGATACCCAAAAACAGTCACAATTGGAAACTTGACGCTTGTCAGTGCAAGCGCCAATTTATCGTTGTTTCCCTTGCTGGCATCAGATGCAGAGATTTGTGGTCGACTTCGGGAGCAAGAAACCGTGAACGCAACCTTACAGGGAGGTCAGATGATGGCACTCCGGCGATGTTTGATATCGGCGACAATTGTAACGGTGATGACAATGGTCACTGCCGCTGCTCAACAGTATGATCCAAGACACTACTATTCCCACCTCGATTCTGTCTATGCGCTCGGCGAGAAGAAACTCGAAGGCTACCTGACTCGCGAGCTTGAGACTTTCGTGATCGCTCATCATGATCACATGAAGGCACCGGATGCCACTTTGTTGCTGGCGCGGCTATGGGAAGATCGGGGAGATAGGAAAGCGGCGCTGATACACTATGTCAAGACGATGTTCCTCTTCCCCGGTAGCGAGGCTGCAGTTTTGGCGGCCGAGGGACGCGATCGCATGATGGCCGAGGTGAAGGACTATGACCTTGAGTTACTTACGCCGCCTACCGGCGCGGATACAACCGCACAGGACGACTTCACTGACCGTCGCTTCGCCTTTCTCAGATCAATCTACAGTCTGAGCGACAAGGATCTTGCCGAGTGGCTGCAGGGGCAGCTGCACAGGTTCATGCAAGACTACCCTAACTACGGACAGATTGAGGCCCTGCATCGCTGGTCTGCTGAGCTGTACGCTTTGGACGGCAGCAAACAGCAGGCTCGGACTGCATATGACCGTTACACCGCGCTGTTTCCCAATGAAGAGAACCTTCCGCTGGTGCGCACGAGACTCGGCGTCTTGCTTGAAGAACAGTTTGGTGACAAGGACGCTGCTTACGAGACGTACGGACAGGTTATCCAGAACTGGCCGGAGAGTGAACACTCCGCCTATGCACTGATTCGCCGAGCGGAATTGGCGGAAGACGACCGCCGCGACTACCGGGCGGCTATCGATGACTATCGCTTACTGATCACGAAATGGCCGAAACACGAGCGTGCGGTGGAGGCGTTGTATAAGATAGCCAGGATCAAGGAAGAGAAGCTCGATGCGCACATTTCGGCTATCGAGACCTACAATGAGTTTGTTCGCAGTTATCCTGACGAACCGCGGGCCATTGAGGCACTCAAGCAATCCTCCGAAATCTATGCCAAGAAGTTGGGCGATTATGCCAGTGCCGCTAAACAATTGGCGCGGATTGGTCGCGAGTACCCGGAGCATAAGGAAGCAATTCCGATGCTTATGGAGGCAAGCGAAATGGCGGTCGACAAGCTCAAAGACTATGACCTGGCCATCGGTTTCCTCAAGGAAATCACCGAGTCCTTCCGTGACCGACCGGAGGCGCGCCAGGCACAGCTTCGCATCAACAAGCTGATGATCGCCAAGACTGAGAGCGAACGGAACAAGTAGCCGGTTGGACAAGCCGCAACGACTGCGAGGCATCCGCAGTCTGATGGCGAATGATTCAGCAGGCCATTACGGATTGCTGGAGGCTGCGGAGTCGATACTATCATCATCTCCATCAGAGCCACCGGCGACCCGGCTGTCGTTCTGGTACAGATTGACATCAATCAGCATCACCGAATCCTGCACCGCCACCCGGCCAAACCGCTTCTGGTAATCGCTGAATGTGAACGACCTCGGCTGTTTCTCGATGACAGTGAGATACTCATCGAGATTCTGCACAAGGTGGTTGAATGCGGCTCCGGCGCGTTCGGGATCCGGGTAGTAGATTTCGATATGGGTGAAGGTGGAATCGTACTGATCGATATACCGACCATGCACGCCCCAGATACGACCGCCCATTTGCAGAATATCTCCCGACCCAAGCGTAACAACCGGGGCGAGCGCATATGGTCCACGGATAATCCGCCCGGAGCCTGGCAGCATGCCTTGTTGCGGCAGCCGATCCAACAGCCGTACCGGCCGCTCCTCTGCAATGCGTTCCAGCGCGGCGTTCATCAGCGCAACCATCGTCGGCAGCAGTGAGTCGGCGAAGGTGAAGTTGTTCACCTTAACAAAGGCACTCCCTTTTACCGCAGTGATCTGCGAGGATCCACCGGTGTTGCGCTGGGGGATCCCTGCAACCGGGGTCTCCTGTCCCGCCTTCATCAAGTACAAACCAAGCGCAGCCTCCGGGCTGGTCATCATGTAGACTTCGAGGGCCAACTCCTCTCCCGCCTTCTGAAATCGTTGCACATACAGGCGGTCAAACCCGAACTCATGGTACAGCTCTGCGCCACCGTTGATGTGGGCATACAAGTCGTGGCCCACGAACACCAGGATATCTTCCGACTTCTCCCAACCGGGGACAAACCCGGAAGCAGGAGGATCGTAACTGTCCTGCGCGATGGCACTATAACCTGCCAGCACCACCAGCAAGCAGGCAGTGATAAGCAGATTACCTTTGCCTGCCGCCGGAAAAGACCGGGAAGTTCGTTTCGTTGTTAGCACCGGCTATGCCTCCACCACGGAAATCTTCTCAACATCGGCGATGCCCAGCCCCAGCCGTTCGCCGTAGCGCAGGTAGTCGGTGTAGCGTGGGTGCTCGTTAACATCGACCTTCATTTCCTTGCGTTTCTCGACCAGCGCGTTGTGACAGATCATATCGCTGGCAAACGGGTCGGTTGCAAAGTACATTGTATTATAGTCATAGACAAACTGGGAGTTCGGTCCCGGACCACCATCGTACTGGGCCCGCAGGCCATCGGTGATATTCAATACAACCTTGTCGCGAATTGCTGGAAAGGCCACCACCTCCGTGCATACATCAAAGAACAGCGGGCGGTGCAGACGGCCGGTGTTGCAGATAGCAGCATAGCCCAGATTCTTGGTGGCAACAGAGATACCGTTGCCGGTATTCTTGAAGACCGGCAGGTTGATGATCTTCGTCAGCTCCCGAGTGACCAATCTACCGAAATATGAGTACTTGCCATTCACGACATGCTGGTTGTGGTATTGAGCATCCGTCGGCGCATCAACATCAGCCCAGTAATAGACATCACGATCGAAGTTAACAAGACTCTTGTGCTCCCCGGCCTCGTTCAAGAAGACCTTCTGGGCATCCTGGCCTTCCTCGGGCATGAACATCTCTTGCAGACCGACAATGCGAATACCCGGAAAACGCTCCTCCGTGAAACCGGCTTCCGTCAGCATGGAACTGAAACGG
This sequence comes from uncultured Ignavibacteriales bacterium, assembly GCA_964642435.1. Lineage (GTDB taxonomy): Bacteria > Zixibacteria > MSB-5A5 > GN15 > FEB-12 > WJKG01. The sequence continues at coordinate 6,202 of CAZXRO010000084.1, read as the reverse complement.
TCCCAGATGACGATATTCTCACGTGGCAGACCGCCCGCTTCGAGCCAATCGATAACCGCGTCTACCAATTCCAGACGGGTGCTAATCAGGCCGGCACCGACCGGGTTGACCTTGATACCCACAATGTCTTCCGGTTCAATGAACAACTCGAAACTGTCGGCAAGGCTCTTGCCCGTCAGTGCCTCCATCCCACCGGTGAACATGCTCTTGATAACATCGGGGTTGAAGGTATCATCGACGAGCGCCTTCGGGTTGTGCAGGCGCACCACCTTGCCGGGGAAAGCACCGGGGATTGACCAGCGCGTACGAGGGACATCCTTGACCGAATCTATGTTGGTCTCGGGGCGCTGGGGACGCCGTAGCTCGGCATCGTCCTGGGCCCATAATGAGGGTGTACCCAACACAGCGACACCCGCACCAATAACGCTTGTTGCAGCCAGGAATTGTCGGCGATTGACATAGAGCCGCGATTCCATTGATTGATATGCGCCATGCGCCATGACTCACCTCCCGCAGCGGTGCTGCTCAAACATGGATATCTCTGCTTCAATGTAGCGGGAGTGTGAGGCGGATTCAAGTTTTAAGCGCGGTCACCTTACAGCTTGATCCGAATATCGCCCGTAAGCCGATCGAGCTCAAGACGGCTGATCCGAGCCTGATATCGAGCGGTGATCAATGTGTTGAGAGCCCGATTGAGACTGACCTGGGCATCGCGAAACTCCAGTGACGTTGCCGAGCCGAGTCGGTAGCGGTCCTGCATCAGCTCCAGATTGCGCCGGGCGGCTTCAACATTCTGTGTTTCGAGATCGACCAGCTCCATTCGCTGGCGGAATGTCTTCATCGCCTGACTCACCTGACCTGCGAGTTGGTTGCGCGAGTCGCGCAGCGCCAGCGTGCGGTTGTTAGCCTCAATCTTGGCCTGCTGAACAGCAACCCGATCACGGAAACCATTGAACACGTTCAGTGACAACTGCAGACCCGCGCCCAGCGCGGTCGTCTGGGTGGTGATGTCATCGGTGAAGTCCTGACGTTCGGAGGCAACAGTGCGATCAGCATAGCTTGCCGAGGCATTCAAAGACAGCTTGGGTAGAAAGCGGGAACGCGCCGACACGACTTGCTTGCGGGCAATTTCCTTCTGGTGCTCAGCGGCGCGCAACGACGCATTGCGCTGTTCGGCCTCGCTGAGGATTCGGTCAACACCGCCATCAAGGGCAGGCACCTCGAATTCGGGGCTGACGGTGAACTCTGTCCCGGGGTCGCGCCCGAGCAGGGTGTTGAGGTCTTCTCTGGCAATGGTAACCTGAAGCTGCTGTGTGAGCAGCGCGGCCTCATCGGCATTGAATGCAACCCGTGCATTCAGCAAATCCGTGGACGAGGATCCACCAAGTTCGCTGCGGAGCTCTTCCTTCTCCAGGCGGGTTTGTGAGATGTCCCGTGACTCTTTGGCAACCTCCAGAAGCTGCTCCTGTTGGACAACATTGAAATAGGCCCGCATGATGGATACGACAGAATTCTCGATAATCTGCCGGGCCTGTACCTCACCCAGGTGTGCCAGGTTGTCGTAGCGACCCTTCTCAGCAAACATGCGGAACCCATCGAAGATGGTCCAGTCCAGTGCGGCAGAGGCTGACCAGTTCTCGGCATCGGTGTTGCCAAATGAGAACGGGCTGTTAGATTCGACATCCTCGCTGCTGAGTCCGTAGTTGCCGCTGGCGTCCAGAGTGGGCAAAAATTCGGCCGTCCCCAGAGTCCGCTGCTTGCGAGCACTTTCGGCAGCATTGCGAGCGATTTGGATAGCATAGTTGCTCCTCAGTCCGATACGGATGGCCTCCTCCACTGTCAGAAGCGTCGCCGATGTCGCGCTGGTGCCCGTGAGCAGAGCAACCAGCACCATTAGAATCGCTACACGAAATATCATCAATGTATCTCCTCAGTCCACTACCGCGCTTTGCAGTTCTCTGACGGCTGGCTCAACCTCCTCTGACGAGACTTCCCGGCCCTTGAACAGTTCACGTACCTTGACACGAACGCTATTGAAGGCCAGGAAACTGGCAGGAAGGATAATGAGCAGAATGAAGGTGCCAAATACCAGTCCGTAGGCCACGGAAACGGCCATAGGGATCAAGAACTGCGCCTGGCGGCTGGTCTCAAGAATCAGCGGGGCCAGTCCAAGGGCTGTGGTAAGCGTCGTCAGCATAATCGGTCGCAGACGAGCCAGACCGGACTTGTACACGGCATCGAAAACCGAATCCCCTTCCCTGAGGTTTCGATTGATCTGATCTACCAGGACAATGCTGTCGTTGATGATGATCCCGGAGAGAGCTATGATTCCAAAGAGCGAGAGCATATTTATCTGCAGTCCCTGGATACCGTGCCCCCAGATGGCCCCGAGGATACCGATCGGAATCAGGCCAAAGATCATGAACGCCTGAGCATACGAACGGAACACGAGCACGACCAGTATGAACATGCCGATCAGCGCGATGGGAAACGCCTGACGCATGGAGGCCTGAATCTTGGCCTGATCGCGTGACTGGCCCTCGAACGAGTACCTGACCGCAGGATTCTGGGCCACAATGAGCGGAAGGACCTCGAATTCTATCTCGTTCAGGATAGGCGGCAAATCGTCACTGATATTGGCCTGGTTGGCTTCAACCCTCACTTCGCGGAGACGATCCAGATGACTGATCGTGGTCACACCCCGGTCAATTGAATACGTCCCCAGCTCACTGAAGGGGTACTCGTCTCCCTGAGGTGTCCGCACACGCATTTGATCGAGGAAACCCAAAGAAGCCCGATCGGCATCCGGGTAGCGCACCCAGACACGGATCTCATCTCGACCTCGTTGAATTCGCTGCACCTCCTGTCCGAAGAAACCCTGTCTGACCTGTCCGACAACCTCCTGCAGGTTTAACCCGAGAGCATAAGCACGCGGCTTGAGCTGGATATCCAGTTCCCGCCTTCCTTCCTGGTCGGTGGTAGTCACATCCTTTAAAGTCGTGAAATTTTTGAGTTCAGTGAGGAGCATGCCCTTGGCCCGTTCAAGCTGCTCCTTGTTGTTCGAGAGCAGGCTCACGGATACCGGCTTGCCGAAGCGTGACACCTGTCCGTAGGTGATGTTGTTTGCCTCCGGCACCGGCCCGACGGCCTCCCTTATACGATTGGCGATTTCGAAACTCTCCATGTCACGCAACTCGCCGTCGAGCAACTGGACCGTCAGGCGACCGGTATGACTGCCGGACTCACCGAAGTCGTTACTGCCAATATCCCGCTGAACCCCCAGGACAACATCCAGACTATCCTCCCGCTCGGCCTTGAGTTGCTCGCCGACCTCCCATACAACCGACTCAATCTCGGCCAGGAGCGAATCAGTGTCTGCCTCCTGACGTCCGGAAACGAGTGATAGGTTAACAGGAACTGTGTCACCATCGATAAACGGGAAGAACGTCACTCCGATGAATCCCCCGCCTAACAGACCAACCGTCAGCATCACGAGTGCTACCGGCGTCACAACCGTGACCCACTTATGTCGCAGCGCGAACTTGAGTGAGGGACCATAGATGTTGTGTGTCAAATAGAGCAGGGCGCCTTCGATTCGCTTTCGAATCTTCGAATCCTCGGTGTGTGGGTGGAGTCCTCGTGAGTACGCCAGGTGCGACGGCAGGATAAAGAAGGCCTCGACCAGTGAGAACAGCAGGGATGCTATCACTACCAGCGCCATGTGCCAGATGAACTTGCCGAGCATCGCATCAAGGAAGAAGAACGGCAAAAAGGCGATAACCGTCGTCAGTACCGAAGTTGTTACCGGCGCAATTACCTCCATGGTGCCATCGATAGCAGCCTTGAAGGCCGGCTTTCCCTTCTCGAACTGGGCATAGACATTTTCGGCAACAACGATAGCGTCATCGACCAGTATACCCACCACGATAATCATGCCGAACAGCGAGATGACATTGATCGTGATACCCACGAAGTTGGCAACTATGAACATCCCCGCGAACGAAAAGGGAATGCTGATTGCAACCCAGAAAGACAGCCGCAGGTTCAAAAAGAACCCAAGCGCGATAACCACCAGCAACAGACCGATCAGGCCATTCTTGACCAGCAGTTCCAGACGCTGCTTGAGCGGTACTGTGCGATCATCGAGTACGACTCCCTGAACTGCCTGATGTGAATCGTTGAACTCCGCCAGCCGGATCTTCGCCTTCTCGGCGATCGCCAGGATGTCTTCGTTCCCTGTCTGATCGATGTTCAGAATCACCGCGGGTTGGTTGTTGTAGTATCGCTTGTCGGGGATGTCTTCCCACTTCTCGCGAACGTCGGCAACGTCCTTGAGCAGCAACACGGTTCCTTCGGCGCTGCCTCGAATGGGTATATCGAGCAGCCCCTGAGCGTGGTAGTCACGGCCCCAGGAGCGTATCAGGATTTCTTCGTCCTCGGTCTCAAACTTGCCACCGGAGATGTTCACGTTGGCGGCACCGACCGCGCGGGCAACTTCATCGAATGTCAACTGGTACCGACGAAGCTTCTCCTCAGAAACTTCAATGGATATCTCCAGCGCAGGCAATCCCTCAATAATGACTTGTGAGATACCCGGTTCGGAAAGTAGGTCATCGCGGAAGCTCTCGGCAATGTATTTCAAGTTGTACAGATCAGTATTGCCAGACAGGATTATAGAGAGAGAGCGAGTGCGAAACTGTTGCTTGAAGATGACCGGTTTCTCGGCATCGACGGGAAATGAGTTGATGCGATCGACAGCATTCTTGACATCGGCCAGCACCAGTTCAATATCGGCCCCCTTAAGCACCTCCACCGTCACGGTACCCATATTCTCGCGGGAGAGCGAGGTGATGCGTTCTACTCCCTCGAGGCCGTCGAGATTCTCCTCAATCTTAAGGACCACCCCTTCTGCGACTTCATCAGGCGAAGCACCGGGATAGACGACTTGTACCTGGATGACGTCGGGATCGATCTCAGGAAAGAAAGAATACCTCATCTGGGCAAGGCTGATCAGGCCGAATGCGACAATCGCAAACAGCACAACCGTTACCCATATCGGATAGCGGATGAAGAAGCCGACAAACCTGCGCATCAGTTAGTCTCCGCGGTCATTGCCTCGGCGTTGGAGCGAGCCGGCATGCCCGGTGCGACTCCCTGCAGTACCTGCGTTACGAGGGTATCGCCGTTGTTGAGCCCTCCGTTGAGAATGGCCGCATCAGCTTCGAGTCGCGCAATACTGACGTTGCGACGGACCAGTTCACCATTCTCGATCAAGTAAACATACTGCTGCTCATATATGGCCCGTCGGGGAATGGACAGCGCTGATTCGATTGTCATGCCCGGAATCTGAGCCCTCATGAAGACACCGTTAAGCAATGGTACTTGACTGGCTTGATCGATCTCGATGAAAATGCTGACCGCCTGGGTTCGGGTGTCGATATCGGAACCGATCCGGGCGATTTTACCGGTCCACTCGCCCGGTAGCTCGTCGGACACGAGCCGGACCGGTTTGGTATAGTCAATCCACTGGATGTCCCGGGCGGGTACCGGCACCTCAAGCTCGAGGTCTTCCAGACTGATCAACTCGCCCAGCTTGGTACCGTTACGGGCAATCGAGCCCACCCGCAAATCCGCGGACACGATTGAGCCATCGAACGGCGCCCGGAAGTAGTGTTTCTCCAGTCTGATCTCCTGATCACGGATTTGGAAGTAGATCTGGTAGACATTGAAGCGCGAGAGGAACAGTTTGATCTTCGAGTTGTCGGTCTCCGGCAGCGATTGCAGCGGGACGTCAAAATCGATACCATCGAAATAGTCCTGCCAAACCTGGTACTCATTGGGGAAGTCAACCCGGATCTCCGGCAACACCTGTGCAAGAGCGGTCAAGAGATTGCTCTTGGACGAATTCAGGGCAAGTCTCGCCTGACGGTCATCGATCTTAAGCAACAGATCTCCCTCAGATACAGGCTGAGCCGGCTTAAATGGCACGTCGCCGGGCACCAGGGTACCGGATACTTCACTGTACAGGTCAATCGGTTCAGCACTGCGGACGCGTCCAAAAGCGCTCACCTGTGCCGGTACGGATGCGAGCTGAACGACCTCAGTAGCCACAATGCGCGGTTGTTGCTGAGGCGTCCTGCGTTCCGGTTGCTGACGCATTCCCAACAGAAGGTTCATGAGGACGAACCCACCGATCAGGATG
>CAZXRO010000083.1:0-10128 GCA_964642435.1 uncultured Ignavibacteriales bacterium | reverse complement strand
GTGAAGGGCTAATCTGGGGGCATGGGATGCACCCACGAATCACTGGGGTGCATCAGTGTCATTGGACGACAAATCGAAGACAAACCCACCTGAAAGGTGGGCACACGGCCCAACAGGCGAGAATCAGCGATTGATTCATGAATGGCAACTACTGCTCGGCAGACCCGTATAGCCAAGGAAACGCAACAATCTGTAAGATGGATGATGTCGATATGTCCGGTAAGGGAACTCAGAGGAGTCGTTGGGGTCTATTCGTTGGTGGCGTGGTTGTCTTTGGCATTGGCGTCCTGTTTCACCTGCAGAACCTGGGGGTGCTACCGGATGTCGGCGCGATGTTCCCCAAGGTACTCGTCATGGTCGGGATAACCCTGATAGTCGGATCATTCATTAAGAGCAGAAAGGCTGACGGATCTGGACTATCTCCGGACTAATTGATCACGAGGTTAGCGCGTCCATACGTGAAGCCGCCGTGGGGACATCGATCAACAAGACTCGTGGTTGGTCAGATGGCGCTTTGCTCGACACCAGGGATTCGCTGCTAACACTTCAGGTTCACACGTCCTGATTCAGGCTGAGCATTCGGCGCTCGTCAGAAAACGGACCTTCGCCGGAGTCTGGAGAAAGTGATATTGGGGGCGCTTCTTCTACTCCTGTCTGACAGTCGCGCCGGCAAGAGGCCCATTGGTAGCGAACCTTGCGGGGGCTTCCGAGGCAATACCTACTTCTGGGCTCCCCACCTGACTGGGGAGCTTGCGAAGACCACGCCCGCAAGGACCACCACCAAACCGACAACATCTGAGAATACAAGCGTATCCCCGAATGCGGCCCATGCCATGACCATCGTCACCGGTGGACCCAGGTAGAACAGGCTGGCTACGCGGGTTGCATCCATGCGCTCGATGAGCAACCACATCAGCGCATAGGCTCCCAGGGAAACGGCAAGAATCAACCAGACCATGCTGTAGATGAACCCGGGTTCCCATTGCGTGGCCAGGTCTTCAACCAAGATGGCCGGCAGAGCAAGCGCCACGGTTGTCGCCAAACTCTGGTAGAAGAGGGCGAGGTCGACAGGCAGTTTGCCGGAACCCTTGCCCACCTCCATCCGACGTTGAATCAAGCTTGCTGCTGTGATTGCTATGACCGAACCCAACGGGACCAGATAGCCGAAGACCGAGCCGTAACTCTGGAAGTCCATGCGGTTGGTGACAACAATGGCGACCCCAACGAAGCCTATGATGAGCCCCAGCCACCTGTACAGCGGCGTAGGCTCATTCACAACAAGTCCCGAAAACGCACCGGTAGCCAATGGCTGCAGCGCGACCACGAGGGCCACGACTCCTGCCGGTACCCCGCGATCAAGTGCCACGAGAACACATGCTAACCATACACCGTGCGCCAGGACACCGACCAACATATTCGGTCCCGCCACGCGCCAGCCTGCCCAGCGCAGACGTTTCGTCGCAATCAGGTAGACAAGGATCAGGCAGGTTAGAACCAAGTACCGCCAGAAGAGTAGAGTAAACGGTCCGCTGTATGCCAGTCCATACTCAGCTCCGATGAATCCGGAGTTCCAAAGGAGAACAAATCCTATGCTCAGTGACACGGTGTTCTTTGTCATCGTACCAGGCTTCAATTCTCACTGTGGCTGATGTGGTGAAGCATCACAGGCATGCCTCCTAAAACAGTCCCTGCCTCAATTGGTTTCATGTGTCGCTGGCCTGGTCGATGATCCTTAGACTCATCTCGAGGCCTATCAGCCGGGGGATACAACGAAGAGAGATGGCACCGCTCGCGGCACGCGGACCCCGGCGCAACCGGGGCGAGAACTCACTATGCTCATGCAGTCCAGCATTGGCAGACACCCAGGCAGAAGCATCAACGGAGGGCTGGATCTAAGGACGGGGGCTGATCAAAACTCCCTCATCAATACCGAAATCAACGGAGGATCTATGCTGTTCTTGTGGGAATACTTTCAGGCAGTTGTGGAGTGGAACGCTATTACGGAATTGAAAAGGGCAGGACTGATGGATTCTTGAATGATTCTTCATATTCGGAGATCAGCCGTGCAAATAGTTCTTTGACAGGGATGATCTCATCGACCCTGTAGACATTGGAGCCGGCAAAGGCAAAACCATGGCCGAACCGCCCTCGCTTTGCGTTCATAAGAGCGTGTGCAATACAGAATGGGGCGGTCTTGTAGTCGCAGGTAATGATGCAATGGTACGGGCAACTGAATGGTTTCTTTGCCCCGTGACTCACGTCGTCAATATAGGCGTTACGTATTGCTCGACCCGGCATACCGACCGGACTCTTAATGATGACGACATCTTCAGACGTTGCCCTCAAATAGGCCTGCTTGAACGCTATGTCCGCATCACACTCTTCGGTGGCTACAAAGCGTGTTCCCATTTGTACGGCATCAGCACCCAGCTCAAGGAAAGCACGAATATCCGCACCGGTGTAGATTCCGCCGGCAGCTATGACGGGAATGGCCTTTCCGTGATCCACATAGTTGCGGACTTCTTGTATTACTTGGGGCACCAGGTTCTCGAGCGCATACGACTGATCATGAATCTGCTCCATCGAAAACCCCAGATGACCACCGGCCTTGGGGCCCTCGACAACGATGGCGTCGGGGGCGTAGTTGTATCGGTTGAGCCACCTCTTGCAGATGAGCCTGGCTGCCTTCGCGGATGAGACAATCGGCACCAGTTTCGTTCTGGTGTTGCCGTCGAGAAACTGCGGTAGTGCCAGGGGTAAACCGGCTCCGGAGAAGATCACATCGATTCCTTCCTCGATCGCCGTTCGCACAACGTCGGCGTAATTCGAGAAAGCGACCATGACGTTCAGCCCCAGGATACCGCGAGTGAGTGATTTTGCTTTACGGATTTCAGATCTCAAGGCACGGATGTTTGCGGCAACATAGTTCGAGTAGAAGTCCTTTTCAAACATTCCGATCCCTGCAGCGGCGATGACACCAATACCACCTGCATTGGCTACCTCGGATGCCAATCCCGACAGCGAGATACCAATACCCATACCACCCTGAACGATGGGGAGTCGCGATACCTTGTCACCGATCGCTAGCGGTTTCAGCCCTTGGGGGAGCGACAAAAGAACCTCATTCCATAAACGGACTGGTGGCGGAGCATGGTAAGACAGCAGGTAACATTCTCGGGACTTGCGCTCGACACTCGGCGTTGCCCACATAGCCCATATATGGGTGCGGCAATATTTTGGTGTCGGGCTTTACCGTGTTGTCCGGTGATAAACAGGGGCGTACACATCAGGTTAATCAAGCTATTGAAAGAAAAGCGATAGCACAAGCATAATCAACCCGATGCCTTGGCATTCATTCGGGACTATACTGTGCGGGCCCCAAACTGGCGCTGGCTGCGAGGGCAATGCGGCACCCTCTCTGAAGTCAAGGTCCCGGGGGCATCCTGGGCCACCGTTGGGTCTACGTCACGGCTCAGCCGCACTGCTTCATTTCAAACTAACGATAGTATTTCCGTCGATTTGATCCCGCGGACATCAGAACACCTCCGGATGTCACATTAATCGATCCTTTCCATATACCTACTAATCCTGGGGAAGTCCAGGGGGGAAGGCGCTAAGGCTTGCGTAGATAGTAATGCGAATTGAGACAGCTTCCGAATCACTCTCAGATGTCTTGTCCGGTCGGCTCACTCAGATAACCCATTGCCGAATTGCATTCTGCATTCATTGAGACGGTCAAGCAGTGGCCACGTGCGCAGCCGGGGACGTTGATAACTCGCACGACATTGCTTAGATGGCTGAAGCTGGGGGCAATGGTCCCGAGCAGGTTGTCTGCGCCATGGAGAAACGCGTGGTTGAAGACAATACCGGCATCATCAGGATACAGTGGTAGATAACGAATCGAGGCCTCGACGAGGTCCTGAAAGAAATGTGTGCCGAATGACAACTCGGGCAGGTACTGACCCTTCTGGAACGCAATTTCGATCAGCATGGCGGTATTGTTGATGTCGGAGTAATCGACACTGACGCCGAGCCTGATATCACCACGACTTCCCCATCGCCCCGGCCCCATGAGGATGAAGCGACGGCGAGGCAGCAGCTTGTTCAGAGTGCTGACCGCTCTTCCGACCTCCAACATGCCGGATCGCGATTCCATCGCCGCGTAGCAGTCAGGATCGACAAAGACAATGTGGGAGATATCGCTGACGCAGCCGTTGGACACATGTCGTGCGGCGGTAAAGATGATCCGTTCCGGGTCGAGTCCCTGCGGAATGGAACCCGGCGCAGAGATTTCTGAATAGCTCTGTGGCCGGCATTGCAACAGATACAGATGGGTTCCATCGGATGCAAACTCGATGTCTACCGGATACCCGAGCGTCTGTTCAAGCACTGTCATGAGCGTTCGGATACGCGGCAGGAAATCTGTTTGCGATACGAGTCGATCAAAGGTCGCGACGGGCTTATCGCGATCAGGGTCGATCCCAAACACCGACATCGGTTTAATGGAATCATCGCCATACACAGAGATGACGTCACGCAGCAGACCTGTGGCACCCTCAGTATCGGCCAGGAACTTCTCGACTTCGATCGACTCGAAACACACGTTGTCCAGATTGATGACGTCCAACATGTGCGGTGAATATCGGTATATGTCCTGGGGCGTGACGTTGACTCGCAGTCCGGGTTGTCCGAGGGAGACCAGGACTGGGTAGTCATCGTCGAGTCTGTCGACAGCGCGAGTACCGAGCCCCGGGACCATGCGAAGCAGCCCGTCCTCTCGTCGAATCCGCGGAGACCACAAGAAGTCATTCCGTCCAAACGCAACACCGGCGAATGCCGGGAGGAAGTACGGACCAATCCGCTTGCCGACTACCTCCTGGATCATAATGCCCATTTCCTCGTTGTGATCAAGCAGTCCTCGATCGGCTCGGTACTCGATCGCGTCAGGGCTGAATGTTGAGGCATACACCTCTGCGACTGCATCGGTCAGCGCCTCGAGCCTGTGACGCTTGCTTCCCTGATTGGCCAGGAACAGGCTCTTGTACTTACCTGAGAAAGCCGCGCCTATACTGTCCTCGAGCAAGCTGGAGCTTCGCACAACAATCGGGTTGGTGCCGAAACCGTCGAGCGCCGCCGATAATCCGCGCACGATGTCGTCGGGAAAGGTCACCGTCGCAAAAGCTTGGGAAATACAAGGGTATTCCATCCGCACCTGCTCGATCGGCTTGTACTTTTGCTCGACCAGCTCATCAAAATCGCAATGATGAATGAAATAGAAGAGCACATCCGAGGTTATGTACCACGTCCGCGGTGTTTTGATGTCGCACAAGATAGGATACTCAATTGCTTTCCTTCGCACTATCTGATTGGCCAGATGCAGACCTGCCGACTTTCCTCCAAGCCGGCCGTAGCTGTCCTTACCGCAGATCATTTTCTCGAGCAGGAAGTGGAAATCATTGATGGTCATCAGGTCCTTTGCAACGTTAACGTAGTCCAGTTGCTCTGAAAGGAAACGACGGATCAGCGAGATCAGGATGCCACGAGTGCGCTGGACAGGCACAAATGCCGGATCCTGTGACATCTCGTGATAGCGGCGAAGGACATCGGCCACTGTCGCGACAGATCCACTGGAATTGGTCAACTGGACGAGGAAGCTCTGTTTGTCCTCCTGAACCCACGTCTGAATGAGCTGCAGGATTTGGGGGCATTCGAGATGCTCAGCGGCTAAGGCGAACACGCGAGGTCCCAACCACGATGAAGAGTAACTGCCACGCCTCTGTCGGGGGCGATTCCACTGACCGCCGATGTCTGGCTCGAGAGAATTGCTCCGCGATGGCCAGGCGGAGCGGAGTGCCTGTTCTGCTCCGGAGATGCCATTCCAACACAAGTAGTTAAGCATCTTGCGTGCTATTCGCTGATAGAGATCGGGATTAGTGCTCTTGAGTGATTCAACGGCAGTTTGCCATTCGCACTTGGCGTACTCGGGCACAATCGCTCTGGCGGCACTCCAGTCGGCAGCGAGATGTGACTCTATCCGATGCAGCAACAAATCGCCGACTCGGGAGGCGATCATGTCGAGGAGGCGAACCTCCTCATCCAGAAACGGGCTGCCAAAATGCGGCACGGGATTCGACGTGTAATAGACTGCGACAAACCCGACCACCCGGCCCTGCACCACAATGTCGGAGCTGATCATCCACTGCGTTTCGACAAAATCGGGCGACGCGTAGGTGGCCCCACCGATCGATACCTTGACAACACACAACTCCGGATACCGCCAGCCGGGAGGGATGATTTCAAGCAGCCTGCGACCGACGGTTTCGAGCGTGACATCCGGAGTGCTGAGCATCGACTGGACGTCATAGAAGCACTCTAACTCCCTGGCCCGCTCGTGCAGCGACCGAAGCAGCGTTTCCACGCGACTCTTCCGATCATTCACGATCGATACCCTCCCACGCGATTGAGTTGGCCATGCAGGGGGGCAGCGGGACCAAACCATGCCGGTTTGGTCTCGCTACCCATCGAATTGACAGAGGCGCCGATGGGTGTCTCGTCGAGACACCACGCCGTCATGCGTCCAGTATCTGATCGACCTGTGCCTTGTCGATATCCATAACGTAGGTGATGCCACTGATCGCCGCAGCTTCGGGAGTCAGCGCGCCGAGATCGTCGCGACTCAAATGCTCAATTCCAAACTTGCGGCTGCCGGCCATCAATTGGCGAAGTCCTTGGGCAAGTCGCTCATAGTACGTGTACAAGCCAAGTGCCCCGGTCGGGACTTTCTCGAACACACTGTCGCCGAGTTCGCGACGCAACTCCGCCGCGGTCACGAAGATTTCGTCGACCGATGTACCGAACCGTTCCACGTACACCGGTACCTGCCGCTCTTCAATCGTACGGCCGATTGTCTTGCCGACCATGGCCGCTGCAATCGGGCTGCGAGCCATACCGACCAGCTTGACGAACGGGGCACCCAGTGCCAGACCCTTGAATATCTGATCCTCGAACGTGAACCCGCCTGCCGCAACGATGGTAGGGACATGTTCACCCTTGGCGGCGAGACGTGATGCGTACTGGTTGGTCAGCGAATGTAACTCGATCGGCGGCATGCCCCACTCATTCATCATGCGCCAGGGACTCATGCCCGTCCCGCCGCCCGCACCGTCAACCGTTAACACGTCGACTTTGTATTTTGATGCATACTTGACCGCCTGCGCCAGCGCCGCTGGCCGGTAGGCGCCCGTCTTGAGTGATACATACTTGGCTCCTGCCTTGCGAAGCTCGTCGACACGCTGGGCAAACAGCTCCTCGGTAACCATGCCAACCCGTGAATGGCGTTCGAACTCCTTGAACGTCCCTCGCTCGAAGCTGCGGATGATATCCGGGTCCATCGGGTTTGGGAGCACGACATAACCGCGTTCATACAGCGCCTGGGCTTTCTTCAGACTACGGATCTTGACCTCACCACCAATGTTCTTGGCACCCTGCCCCCATTTCAACTCGACCCACTCGACGCCGAGTTTTTCAATGGCGTATTCCTGTACCCCGAGACGCGTGTCTTCGATATTCGCCTGGACAATGATAGCACCGTAGCCATCGCGCTGGAAGTCCTTGTACAACTTTACACGCCGCTTGAGGTCCACTGTATCCAACACTCGACCATCTTTGATGACCGCTTCCGTATCCATCCCGACCACGTTCTCACCGATCGTGAGGCCGGTGCCGGCCAGTGCCGATCCGATAGCGAGCCCTTCCCAGTTGTTCTTGGCGACATCGGTGGATCCGATACCGGGAATAATCCACGGGTAGCGGAATTTCAGTCCCTTATCGTTTCCGAAATGCACCTCAAGGTCCACGTTTGGGAAGACAGCCTTGTCGCTATCAGCTTCGATACCCTGTGCTCCGACTACGCCTCCCATGATATTGAAATGCGAGTAGTCGACAGGGTATGCCTTTTCGCCGGCAGTGGTGATGACACCAAACGGCTGCGGGTAGATCACTTCATGACCGCGATAGGCGGATTTGCCGATTTCACACATGCCGATACAGCCATCCACGCAGGTCACGCACATGCCGGAGGTCGGAACGATGGAGTCCTCGGTCCTGTTCTTTGTCAGCGTCGCCGCCGAGGCATTGACTCGTGTAAGTGACATAGTCGTATTCCTCTTCTATGAAGATTTGTTTTCTTTGCTGACCTCGCAGGCGACACATGGCTTCATATAGCACATCATGTCCTCAAACTGCGGTTTCTCCACACATGGCGGCTCGATATTGGCACAGCCACCACAAATGGCCTTACTCGGATCCGTGAAGGTGCAGCGCAATTGGCACGCGGGGCATACATACATACACCCGCCGCACAACCGGCACACTTCTGACTTGACATCGAATGGCGTACCGATACTTCGATCGCGCCCGCGGCCACGGAATCCGATCGCCTTGGCCATCATCTGCTCTTCGCACATTCGCACGCATCGCCCGCACAGGATGCAGTCTTCGTGTTCCTGCCGGAAACGCTGCTGGCGCACACCGTGCTCAGACGCGAGGTCCTGGATCGTTTTCGATTGCGGACAAGACGCCAGCAATAACTCGATAATCATTTTGCGGGCACGCACCACGCGGCGTGAGGCCGTCCGCACAATCAGACCCTCCTCGACCGGATACGTACACGAGGTGACCAGTCGGGACTTCGGTTCGCGGCCTATCTCTACCACGCACAGCCGACAGGCACCGTAGGGCGTAAGGCCTTCCATGTGACATAGAGTCGGGATCGGGAACCCCAGAAACTGGGCGGCCTCAAGCACCGTCATGCCGCTCTCGACTGTCACGTCCAGTCCGTTCAGGTTCAGTGTTATCATACGGTAGCTCCTCCGCTCACGGTTGCAGTTGTGTCCTCGGTCTCCGGCTCGCGGGGACGAGTAAACTCAAGGTCGCAACGGAGGCACCGATGCGCCTCACGGAACGCTTCTTCGACCGAGAGAGATACTTCCACCTCGGCGAAATTGCGCTTACGCCATTCGACCGATGCCCGCGGCGTCTCCACCCGAATTTCGTCGGCCTCAAATCCAGGCTCCGTCTTCGGGGGCTCAACATAGTTACGCGGCATATTCGGCTCAGTATACGGCAGCGCCAGATCTTCATGCATCAAATGCCGTCGAATCATCTCAGCAGCTCTCTTTCCCGCCGCGATGGCATCGACCACCGTATTTGGCCCGGTGACAACATCGCCGGCGGCAAACACGCCCGAGCGATTGGTTAGCATCGAGTGTGTGTCAACACCCACTGTATGATAGCGGGTTGTCTCAATACCGCTCGAGTGCGCGGGACCAATACAATCGACTCCGGAATCCTCGCCGATCGCGACTATCACGGTATCAAGATTGATTACGTGATTGGAATCGTCGATCGGTACCGGTCGACGTCGACCACTCGCATCCGGTTCTCCCAGCTCATTGCGCAGACACTCCAGGCCAACCACTTTGCCGTCACGGGAAACAATTCGCACCGGTGAGACAAGGGTGCGAATCTGGATGCCTTCCTGATCGGCGGCTTCAATCTCCTCTGCAAATGCCGGCATCTCGTCGCGCGTGCGACGATACAGGATTGTCACGCCGCTCACGTCCTTTTGCCGCAGCGCCATGCGCGCCGCATCAAGGGCAGAGTTTCCACCGCCGATTACGCCAACCCAGCCTTTTGCCAAGGACCGCCGCTCGATATTGAATGCCTTGAGGAAGGTAATCGAGGGATACACCCCCTCCACATTCTCGTTTTCAATCTGCAGCGGCCGGCTCTCGTGGGCGCCCATCGCCAGCAGAATCGCCTGGTAACCCTCTTTTTGCAGAGAGTCGACCGAGAAGTCCTTGCCGAGCGCCATACCACATTTGACTTCAATGTTATCATCGATCAGCGAATCGATTTCCTTTTCCACCGTTTCGCGGGGGAGGCGGTAGGTCGGTATCACACAGGTCAACATGCCACCGGGTTTGTCTTCAGATTCAAAGACGGTGACCCGCGCGCCTCGCAGCGACAGATAGTGGGCTGCGGTGAGCCCGGCCGGTCCTGAACCGACCACGGCGACGTGTGGTACCTCATCGGCTGGCCAGTTTAGTCGCTGTGGCTTGTATGTTG
>CAZXRO010000082.1:0-10407 GCA_964642435.1 uncultured Ignavibacteriales bacterium | reverse complement strand
TTCCGCACGCTCGATTCTGCCACCCGAAGGATCATCCGTACTGGCGTCGACTCCGGCCTTCGCCAGGGCCTTACTGTTGACCCAGGCCGAGTGCTGGTCATGGCTGAAGATGAAAGCCGGCCGGCCTCCTGTCACCTCATCCAGATCTTCCTTGGTGGGCAAGACATACCGACGGAAGTTGTCGGGTGCATATCCCTCGCCGACGACCCACTCGTTCTTCTTCAGGGTAGCGGCGTAATCCTTGATCTTCCTCTTACATTCCTCGAGCGTGGTCGCGGCGTGAAGATTGACACGTCCGAGGGACAACGCCATGAAGTAGAAATGTGTGTGCGCATCGACCAATCCCGGCACCACCGCCTGACCCTTCAGGTCAACACGGTCCCACGTCGCAAAATCAGGATCATACCTGAGCCGATTGCCAACCGCAGCTATGCGATTGCAGTCGACCGCCATGGAGTCACAAATCACCCCATCCGCCTGCGTATAAATGCGCCCGTTATGGTAAAGGCGTCTCGTCTTCAAACTTGCCTCCTTTCACCCGCACATCACCCTCGCGACGAGTCAACCCCATCCGGTCGGTCTCCTCCAGAATGGGGATAGCGAACTTGCGAGTAAAGCCGAATCTCTCCCGAAGCTCCGTCACGGCCAGTTCGCCCGTCTCATTTAGACGCTCGACAATGAAGCTGACAATCTCATTCCACACGTCTCGCAGGAACAGAAACTCTGACCCGCACTTGTGCACCAGCCCGGACTCGATTATGAACCGAATGGCCTCCTTGTGCGGCTTGCCGCCTTTGGCGAGATTCGCCAGCGAGGGCGGCGCGAAACGGTCCGCCTCAAGTTGCCTCATGATGTCGTTGTAGGCCTCCTTCACCGCACCTTCGAGACGCTGCCCGCGACCGACGAGGTTGTACTTATCCCCGCTCTTGATGATTCGCCCGGTCTCGGCAAGTACCCGCAGCATCACCTCAGTCGTCGCCACCGGCAAGGGCGACAACTCCTGCACCTGGTCCCGCGTCAGCCCGCTCACATGGGGATTCGCCTGCAGGTATCCATCGAGAGCAGATACCAACTCGTCCAATCGCTCCTGAAAACTCTCGTGCTCCCAGACAATCTTGCCGCTGCGCCCCATTACGCCCTGTTCAACCAGCCTGTCAACGGTCTGCTGCACGTGCGTGGCTGCAATCTCCGCATTGAACAGCAAACGGTCCAGCGACATCACCACACGATGCCTGACCTCGCTGGCCACCAGAGATTCCGCGGTGAGATCCCGTCGCTGCTCCAGGTACGCAAAGCGCGCCATGTGTCGCCTGCGCGGGAAATGCGGCAGATGGTCGAGCACGCGTCCGCCGCCAATCGTCACCATAGGCGTGGGCAAACGGGCAATGAAGGGGTCTCCAATCAGCGAATACACCGGTTCGTCGGGCTTGAAGAACACAATCCCGCGTTCCCCCGGTTGCAGCTGTTCTCGCGCCCCATACAGCCGCGCCTCCCCCTCCATTTCGGTGGTACCAATAATGAGCAGCAGACGACGCCGGTTCTTCACTGCCACAATCGCTTCCGAAACCAGCTCCATGTCAACGGCCAGTACCGGATTCTCGCGGTAGAACTCCAGTGACTGCGCGGGCAACACCACTCCACCGCGAACGAGCTCCTCCTTGTCAATACCAGTGAACCCCATAGCCGTTCGTTGGCCGGGAAACGCCCTATCAACGTCACGATTGTTAGTCTGCAGCGCACGGATCTTCCCGCTCTGCCCCGATGGCCACACGGTGACGTTCTGCCCAAGCGCGAAGCGCCCTCCGCGAAGTGTCCCGGTCACTACACCGCCCATCCCCGGACGAACGAACGAACGATCGATATACAACCGCGGCTTGCCGATATCCGCACGCCCCGCCAGCTTGTCCGGCAACGTGTCCAGGTAGGCGCGAAGGTCCTCGAATCCCTGCCCGGTTGCCGCCGACACCCTGAATATCGGGGCACTGTCAAGGAACGACCCGGACACCTTGTCTTTCACTTCCTCGACCAGCAGGTCGAGCCAGTCGTCGTCGACCAGGTCGCACTTGTTTACCACCACAAACCCATGCTGAACACCCAGCAGCCGTACCACCTGAAAATGCTCCTGGCTCTGAGGCATCCAGCCGTCATCGGCAGCCACGACCAGCATGACGGTATCGATTCCCCCCGCACCCGCGATCATGTTCTTGACAAACCGCTCGTGCCCCGGCACATCGACAAACCCTACCGTCTCCCCCATCGGCGTGTCATAGAATGCGAATCCCAGATCAATCGTCATCCCGCGCGACTTTTCCTCCGGCAGACGGTCGGGGTCGACGTCGGTCAACCGAAGAACGATCGAGCTTTTCCCATGATCAATATGTCCGGCAGTTCCTACAATGAGCATAAGCGGCGATTGCTACTTTCCTTTGATGACCGAGGCTATTGCCTGTTGAACAACCGGCAACTCGTCGGGTGCCACCGTTTTGAGATCCAGAATGAAATGGTCCTGGTCGATACGGCCGATAATCGGCGGATCCATCTGACGGAACCTCGTGACCAGTTCGCGAGCATCGTACGGCTTCGAGAACACGATTCCCACCGATGGTATAGCCGACTCCGGCAGGGACCCGCCCCCGATATACGCCGGTGTCGACTCCACCGACAACCCCTCGGGCTTGCCCAGATCGGCAATAATCTTCTTGGCGACCTTGTACAACTGCGACTCCGGCACGTTTAGCATCTGCCACAGGCGGATCTCCTTCTGATGCGTCCCGTTGAGGTACGAGGTCAGCAGCCGCTCCAGCATGGCAAACACCATCTTGTCCACTCGTACCGTCCGAAACAGCGGATTCTTCTTCACCTTCGCCACGAGGTCGGCCCGTCCCACAATCAACCCTGCCTGCACGCCGCCGAGCAACTTGTCGCCCGAGAAGCTCGTCAGGTCGGCGCCCGCCCGCACCGATTGCTGCACTGTCGGCTCATCATACCCAACCGCCTCGCGCGTAGGAATGAGCACCCCGCTGCCCAGGTCATTGATGATTAATGTTTCGTGACGTCGCGCGAGCGGCACCAACTCCCTGAGCGGCACCTCCTCGGTGAATCCCGCCTGGATGAAATTGCTCTTGTGCACTTTCAGGATCAGTGCAGTCCGGTGATCAATCGCCTCGTCATAGTCCTGAAGCGTGGTAATATTGGTCGCGCCCACCTCGCACAGTTTGGCGCCGGAGCGCCTCAGGATATCCGGGATGCGAAACCCGCCGCCAATCTGCACCAGCTCCCCGCGGGAGATTACGACTCCCTTGCGGTTGGCCAGCGTATTGAGCATCAAGAACAACGCCGCGGCGCAGTTGTTGACCACGGTTGCTGCTTCTGCCCCGGCAATGGCCGCCAGGTAACGTTCACACGCCACCCCGCGCTTGCCGCGCGTCCCCTTCTTCAGATCAAACTCGACGTTGGAATAGCCGCGCACAATCCGGCGCGCTGCCTCAAATAACTCATCCGACAACGGCGCCCGGCCCAGGTTCGTGTGCACCACAATCCCGGCCGCATTGATCACCGGCGTCATCTCCGTGCGCTTGAAATCCCGCAGCGCCTGATCGATTCCCTTGAGCAACGTTGACAACATGACAGCCTTGCCCGACTCTGTCAGCGCCTGTTTGTGCTTCGCCACCTCAGATTGCACCACCTGTACGGCTATCGGGCGCGGTAGAAGCGCGATGGAGGCAACCAGCTCCTGGCGCTGCATTAACTGTTCGACTGAGGGGAAATCGCGCGGTTGGGTAATCTTGTCGGGCATGCTAACATCCGTGGCTTGGCGGTTATCGCTACCCCGCTAATTACCGCCAATTGCCAAAAAGAGTCAACCGTTAGTTGTTAGAATTGAATCTCTGCCCACAACTTGAGCTCACGCAGGTGGTTGTTGCGCTGGGCATAGGAGTCCTGGGTGTCCTGCCAGCGAACTGTCATGCCACCCTTGATCATCTGGCTGAACGAATATGTCATCTGTGTCGAGAAATTGACATCGGACTTGTCCGTGCCGGTCACGAACGGTCCCCCCTGACTCGAGGTTTCCGTCTTCGAGTTGTTGAACTTGACCGAGAAGTCAATCTGCACCTGGGATTTGAATTTCAACCTGCCAAACAGCGGCAGCCCGATTCCCCCCGGTGCTGAAAACTTGTAGCTTGTTGACAATCCAATCGAGGAATTCTTACTGCGTGTATCGGTTTGCGGATCGCCGGTGACCGAGTTGTATTTCTCGCTGTTGGTCACAGTCTTGTTGTAGGCCGCCGTCAACGACACTCCCCGGAATACCTTGAAATTGACCTGCAGCAGGGGGTTGTAGTTGATCGTCTCCGTTTTCTCCAGCAAGAAGCCCTTGGAAATGTCGTTCCTCTCCTTGGTATCACGGCTGTACCCTGTCCGTGGCGCAAAGACATCAATCAGCTTATTGACCACGCCCTCGAGGATCCACAGGTGGTCAAAACGACTGATCCGAATCGACAAATCAGGCCATTTGGTGCTTACATTCTCAAATAACGATCCCTGCTTCACCAGGTCGGTGTTGATGGTTCTTGAGAACCGCAAGTCGTTCTTGAGCCCACCGAGCAGCGAGAAGCTTGTCCCCGTGCTGTATGACTCGCTCTCTCCCGATGAAGCCGAACTGCCTCGCGAATCTCCAATCGGCACTTCTACCTGATCGGCCAGCCCGAATCGATAGCCCAGCGCCGGGCGATCAAGCATCCCGGGGACACTGTTACCATACGAACGCGAATAGCTGTAGTTGGGCTCCTTGATCCACCCGGTCATGAACCGGAGCAGCGCCAGCGGATAGTCGTAGATCGGCCGCCCGCCATCATCTACCTTCTCCCCTCCGCCACGGACATTACGCCGTCGACCACCACCGCCTCCACCACGACGGCTGCCCTTCTTGTCCTGGAGCAACTTCATGTGATCGAAAATACCACTGACACTCCAGGACCGATTCATATCACTGCGGCGTGTCTCGGTCGTCCGCTCCCAGGTATCGTTGTAGCTGGCCTTGTAGGTCCACTTGGTCGAGAGGAAACCCAGCAGGCTGGGATCATAGTTCGCTGAGAAGCTCTGTGAGTATCGTGTTTCCACACCCAGGCGCAGATCGGAGAACGAGATGTTCACCAGATTCAGATCGCTCATATCCCAGCGTGTGTCGTAGTTGAAGGTCGTGGTCAGGTTCTGGAAGACGCGATATTGCAGATCAACCCTTCCCGTGAAATCTCGCGATACAGAGGAAATGCGATTGAAATTCGCATCGTCGGATATGTTCATACTTCGGCTGAATGACCCGCTCGCCCGCCAGTTGGTGGGATACAAGCCCAAACGCGACTCCGCCAGCTTGCCCAGGATGGGGATCGGTCTGGTCCAGAAGAACAATGGCAGGGTGGGTGGCTTGCTGACATTCAGGTCCACATCCGCCTTCACGTTCTGGTTCTCGGTCAGGCGGAAGGGTGTCGTCACCGAGGTCTGTTTTGAGCGGGAGTAACTGAACGACGTGCTGATCCGGTTCAGCAGTAACGAGAACAGCGGGTTGCGCCCTTTCTTGGAGAACGACTCCTTGATACTGAACTGGCTGGACTCGTTTACACTCTTTTCCTGCTCTCGAATCTCCTCTGGCAACACAATATCCGAGGCGGTCCGAAGCAATGGGATCTGCGTGTTTTTCGTATACCGCAGTGATATGGGCACCCTGGCCCCCCATGATCGTGGCAGGAATTTGTCGAAATTCACCGTCCCGCCATACGACAACAGTGTTCGCGTTTCGCCGCTTCCCAGGTTGTTGGTAGACCCACCGCGTGTCGCCGAGGATAGTCCTCGGAAGTACGGATCCTGCGTTTCATAGGTGAAGTTGTAGTTGATCAGGTCGGCCATGTTCCCGTTGAATGATATTCGCCCCGCAGTACCGGCATCGCGGATGACATCGCTCACCCGCAGCTCATCCAGCCACACGAACCCGCTTGAGGAGGCTACCGTGTCCTTGTTCAGTATTCCCGTGCCAAACCAAAGCACCTCATTGACATTCGGATTGCCCTTGACGCGCAGTACATAGCCGGCATTGGAGCTGTCATACACGTCAATCTCGGCGCGGTTCTGATTATTGTCCAGCGCCATCAACGCCTGGTCCTTCAGGCTGGTCATATCCTGGAACAGAATGTCGATATTGTTTCGGCTGTCCCATCCCGGGTAGACCTTGGTGCTGTACTCATAGAAGTTGTTCGGGTCCCGACCAAAACGGAAGAAGAACCGCGTCTTGCTGGTGTCGATATCCTGGCTGCCGTACACATACATTTCCATGCGCTTGTATCCGAGATACCGCTCTACCTGCAACAGATCCTTGGTCGCCATCACAGTATCGTAGTGGTACAGATCCTGCCACTCCATCAGCAACCCCCGCTGTGGCTCGACAACGCCGGTCTGTGGATTCTCGTATGGTTCCACTCCCGGTGGCGGTGAGAACGTACCATCCTCCTCACTGACCGAGGTGACAACCAGCTTAGCCTCGTGCACCAGTCCGGGACCGACCAGGATCGTATCCTGCCAGTTGGACTGGACGAAGTACCAATTGGCGATCTCCACCGTATCGGGGTGCTCCTGGAACTCGTCGGACTCAAACCAGATACGGACGTGCGTGACATCGGTCAGATCAGGGAAGGCATCTGTTGAGGAAACCAGTTGATTGATGAAAGCCGTATCGCGAATGGGAATACGGTAGGTCCGCCACCCGTTGCGATCCGATCCTTCCACGAACAACGAGTCGGCTGAGAAGCGACCGGTATCCTGGGCAAAGTCTATCACATAGCTGAAATACTTGTCGCTGGTATTGAAGGAATTGCCCAAAGTCTCCTCGTCTGGCTCACCCAGAAAGGCGAGGTCCTTCATATTCCCCTCGGTGCCGTTGATCCACTCGAAATAGAGCGAATCCGGCAGGTTATCGCATCCTCCGGGAAGCGGGCACTTTCCCTCTCCCTCGAAATACCAGTTGTCACCATTGGGATCCGGGTTGAGCTCCGGGTGATATCCCGGCTCGGCATTATCTGCCAGACCGTCAAGCCCAACATCCTCGGTTTCGTCAACCTTGCCATTGGCCACCGTGCCCGGGATGACACCGTCCTCCGAATATGCACCGTCCTGCTGCGTGGAGGGATAGAGATCGAGATTCTCATTGATGCGCCCGAACTCGATATGCATTTTGGCCCGCATTTGCTCGGAGGTTTTCATGCGCAACTCGAAGAGTTGTGCGCGCTTGGCATCAACCCGGTTGCCGAAGTATCGCATGATACCGCCCCAGGACGGCAGGTTGTAGAGAGTATCGAATGTGGTATCAGCCTCGACCGTGAACGTGTCCACGGCGAAATTTCTCGGACGGTAGATCATGCGCATTGTCCGCACGGTGCTCTCTCCGCTCTGTGACTCCCTGAGGTCGTACACCTCATCAAAGCGCGGCAACGTCCGTGGCGTGTGCCACAAGATCTTCCCTCGCTGAGAGAAGTCATCGAGCTGGTACGGCCGTGAGGCAATGCGCCAGGTCGTACGCGTCGTGCTCAATGACAACTGCTCCAGGGCGCCCTCGAAATCATCGATGTACGCCACACCGTCCACATTGGGATTCGGCAGGGACTGCGCCACCTCACCCGAGATATTGAGGCGCGACTCGGCCTCGGTGGTGACCAGCGGGAGCGCATCGACCATATCGGTCATGAACGAGGGCTGGAACTGCGCCTCGGCATCGAGGTCGTAGACCATCATTTCGGCCGTTTCCTGGCCCACTCGTGGTTTACGTTCCTGCGCCTTGTCCGTCTTGTACAACACAGTCGAACCGAGCTTGAAATTCCGCCCCAGCTCGTACTCGGCCCGTGCACCTAAGAGAGTCTTTTTCTGCAGCACAAAGAACGGCGCGTACTCAAAATCAACTTTCACATCGGCGTTGGGGTCAGAGGCCTCATCCGTCAGCAGCGTGACCTGGCCAAAATCGTACTGGATACTATAGTCGGTGTCCTTGCGAAGCAACCGACCGTTGAGGTACACCCGCTCCGAACCCTCGATAATGTTCGCCCGGTTCAACCTGATTGTGTTGGAGCGCGTCCTGGTGACGGTCTGGATGTAGTAGAGGCTATTCTCCGTCTTCTCGGACTGGGAACGGTAATTGTATATTCGCGGGTTCTTTACATCCAACTCCGGGGTGATATTTCCATTGGCATCCTCAAACGTCCTGGTGGAATTGAACGGCTCGCGGTCAGGGAAAATCAGCAGTCCCCAGTCAGAGCGAAATACTTCCAGCCGCGCATCGACCTTGCCGTCGGGTATCTTGATGTTCGAAGTGTTATACTGATCCAACCCGAGAATCTGAACATAGCGGTTGTTCGTGCCGCCCCCCTCCTGGTACTCTTTGTTGGTCGCCTGTGCCTCGGTTCCGGCCAGCCCCTTGAGGATCTTGATGTCCATCTCCTCTGCCGAGGTTCCGCGCGGTATGTCGTACACATTGCGCCACTCCAAATCCCAGGTCTGGTTGTCCGGGTTATTCTTGTCGTTGAGAGGACGCAACAGTTTCAAGATCAGCGTATCCCCACTGATATCACCGATCGTTCGCTGTCCCGAAGGCCCCTCGATGACCATGTAGATACCGACCGAGAGGCTCGCCCGACGCGCCGAGGGGAAGTACACGTATGGCACCTGACCGGCGTCATTGAAGTACTGGTACTGCGACTCCTCCAGCTGGTAGAAGCGCTTGGAGCTGAGGATTGTCTCCTCGGGGAACGCGTCCGGATTGTCCGGATCAACATAGAGCTTGGCAAAGCGAGCCTCGAGATTGTTTTCCTCGGTCTCGGTCTCGTAGATGTACAGCTCGACAACGCTATCCCCCTCGTTGAAGTCATCCTCATAGCCAAGATCGAACAGCCGTCCCTGCGCGTAGTCGTAGTCACGGCGGTATTTGGCGTTCTCCTCACCGGTGGCACTCACACTGGCCTGCTCCGCCGAACCCTTCTCCTGTGAGGCAATCCCGATAAACCGGAATGGCCCCATCTGCGCCTCCGCCTTCAGGCCGAACAAGCCCTGGATTCGCGAGGAGTACCCGACAAACTTGGTGTTTGGCAATGAGAGTGTCGTATTGCCTGCCTCGATGGACTTGAGGATGTCGTCATCATCCCCCTTGTACCGGATCTGGATTCGGTTGGCCAGCGGGATATCGGTCTCTGAATTCTGCGAGACGCGCACCGAGATCTTGGAGCCAATTGTGCCCTCGATCTCGAACTTCGAGATCTGTTCCATGTTCAACGAGGGAAATTTACTCTGCTGAAACGCATCACTGGTGCCATCGGTCCAGGTCGATTTGCCTGAGAGCGTAATCCTCCGGTAACCGGTCACTCGCAGTCCGGCACCGCCCTCACCGAAAATCTTGTCCAGCCGCGTCGGCAGCCCGATCGAGAAGCCGAGACCTCGTGCCCTGCGATCGGCACTGCGACGCCGCGCCTCTGCAGTCGAGAATGTCAGTATCTCGGAGCGTTCCAGCGCCGCTGACTGGTATTGCTGATACTCATACGCCCCAACCGTCACCGGCACCATATCCAACTGGTAGCCACGAATATTGTAAACCGGCGAATTGAAGGTAAAGGAGGTATCCTCGAAGCTCTCGCGAACTATGCGCGGGCTCTGGCGAAGTCGCCCCATGAGTGTATTGGGATACAACGGAGGTCGGTGTCCGTACTGAGCCGTGTCATAGGGGGAAATCATGACAGGCGGCCAGTTCAGCCGGTCGTAGTAGCGGACGTATACACTGGCGGTATCGCTATCGGCATCGGCCGCATACGACGGCGCCGCGATAAACCCGACTACAAGAAGTACTATGAGGGCAAAGCCCTGATGATGTAGAAGCCTATAAGTCACAATAACCAGCAATTGTGCGGTAAAGCATACAATTAGTTAGTAATCAACCTATAGGCACCTCCAAAGCAGTCGGCCCATGAACAAGCCGGGTTGTGTATCAAACATCCCCGATCTGGATGACTTCTTCTTCCAGCGTCACGCCAAACCGGTCCTTTACTTTCTTCTTTAATATATCGGCCAAACGCCGAATATCCTTCGAACTGGCGCCGCCGGCATTGACAATGATATTGGCATGTTTGCCATACACTTGCGCTCCGCCGACCTGCATCCCCTTGGCGCCGATCTCCTCAAGCAGCTTCCCTGCCGCCAGCTTACCGAACGGTTGCGAGGGATCCGGGATATTCTTGAAGAAGCACCCGGCTGAATGTCCTGTGGTCGGGTGTTTTCCCTCGCGGCTGTGCAGTATCTCGGCCACCCGCGCCCGGATCAGATTTTGGTCACCCTTCTTGAGAGTAACCCATGTATTTATAACAATCTCGCCGGTCTTCTTCA
>CAZXRO010000081.1:9826-10436 GCA_964642435.1 uncultured Ignavibacteriales bacterium | reverse complement strand
TCATATCAGAGATGTTAACTAAGTCCTGAGCATCGCCATCAACATTGCCACGGATCCCAAGACAACAGCCGTCAGCGGCGTTGTCGGCCATCACAACGCTGGCCACCACCATCACAGCCACCATCACGGCAAGCATTGTCACTGATGCAATTCGTCCTCTCATCATCACTTCTCCCTGCTGGATTCCTATTCTCTCAAGGTCTAATGTGCTTTGCTTCTCCCCCTCCCCACAGCAACCTCCGTGCCCATTCACCACCCATTGCACCGCAACAACTTACAACCACGCCCCGCACGACACCGTGAACACCCACCGCATTCGCACCCCAAAACGCGTGCAGATTCACATCGCGAAGCGGCTACCAGACCCGGAAAGTGTTGACAGATCGCGGCAAATCGTGTTTCTTTAACGCAATAATCGAGCAGGGCAATTAGACCGTCATGACAAGTACTTACCGCACAATAGCTTTTGTTGGAGTAATGTTAGCGTCCCTGGGCTGGTTCGCGCAGGTCACACAGTCCGCCCAACCCGAGCGGATCCATATCAATCTCGATGCCGACCCAAAGTACCTGCCCTATGAACTCGACACTATCCAGCCGGGCACCCCTTACC
>CAZXRO010000081.1:5922-9816 GCA_964642435.1 uncultured Ignavibacteriales bacterium | reverse complement strand
CGCTGCTACCCCTGACGGCTTCCACTATGCTGATGTCTCCCGAGCGCTGACGAGCAACTCCGATACGACACGCATTGTCTTGGCGATCAATCACCAAGGCGACGTCGACCATAAGAACAGGTTCAACGGACGTTTCTACCCCGGAATGGGTATAGCCTACGAGGCGCCGGTAGACTACATTATCAGAGGCTGGGGTGTGCTGCGCGATGACCGCGATGACACCGGCGCCTACCAGATCCTTGCCACCGGCTACACCAAAGACAGCGCCTATATCGAACTGCTCGACCCCGAGAGTTCACCCCCACATCGACTCAAGCGGGCACTGATGGCCACCACTGTGACCGATCCCGACAGCACCTGGGCTCCGGAGATCCATCTCTCGGAGGCGTATGACTATGACGGCGACGGAGCGTTGGAGGTGCTGTACTTTGTCTCAGGAGTGCCCGAGCCGCGCGAGCTTTTCATGGTCCAGTTGCCGGAGCTTGAGATCGAGTGGCATAGGAGTGTTTCCGCGCCCATACTCTTCATGAACAGACTCATACCAGTCATAGATGACACAGGACCGGCAGTCATCTTCAGCACTATCAACCCCGCCAATCGTGCCCATGATGACAGTTTCAGCGATCATTTTGGCTATCTGGCACGGCTGAGTGTCGATGGAATCATTCAGGACAATCGCGTCATCAACACCAACTGGAAGGTACAATCACGGATATGCCAAGTACCACATCAGGACCGCCTCCTCGTATCCCACACCTCGTGGGTGTCGCCTGACAGTGCGATTGCCGAGGATACCCGGGAATTCAGCCTGTCGGTGGTCAACAGCGACTTCGAGATTGAGCAGACACGCCCCATCCTCGGGATGGTCTCGCAAATCGCCTTCCTGCCTTATGGCGATCCACCTGTTCAGCGCATCATGCTGGTGTATTACGGTCGGAGAGGAGTTGAGATTCTGGATGCGGACTTGAACACTGTCGCCATTGACGACGATGCAAAGATGACCGCTTTGTTGGACACCACTCGGCTGCCGGGCCTGGACGGGCCGGCGCTGGTGTTCAAGGACGGGATATACAACAGCCGCCTGAAAAAGCAAGTAGCCTTTCCCGAGGCGATCCGTAATTCCATCAGTGGCTTCACACCGCTTCGGTATGACTCAGAGGGGAACCTGCAGGAGTTCGTTATTGATGCCTCCGAGGGCTACTATGCGCTGCGCGTGCAACGTAAAGGCATTGTCGATCTCGCATCCGTCTTCTACCACAACAACCAGGACTACATTCTCATGCTGTTCTCCGGGCTGGTGGTCGGCCTGGTGGCTGTAGCCCTCTCTCGCCGCACGGCCAGGCGCAACCTCGCCCTCATTGCCCGCCAGAAACAGGAACTCGAACAGATCCACGAAAAGCTCAAGGCCACCCAGCAGAAACTTATCGAGGCGGAGAAGTATAAACAGGCCAAAGATATCGCCGGCGGCTTCGCGCATGAGATCCGCAACGCCCTCTTCCCTGCCGACGGACTCCTCGGCAAAATGCTCCGCGGCGCACGTAAACTGCCGCCCCTGCCGGAGGCACTTCGCGAATACTGCACGGATGCACATGACGCGGTTGGACGAGCGATCGATATCACCGAGCAGATATCCGGCTACACAAAGCTGGAATCGCAGCACACGCCCGAGCCGGTTGTTATTCGCGAGGTGATCGAGAAAACGATCAAGGCCAACCGCACGCGCATCGACGAGCAGGGGGTCGACATATCGATGCAGATCCACAACGGCACCGCCATATCGGCCAAGAGCAGCCAGTTCTATATCGTGTTCAACAACCTGCTGCTCAATGCCCTCGATGCCCTGCAGGGCAATGCGAATCCCGCCATCACGATCGCGGCCGAAAACGGCGACGGCACAGTGACCGTCCGCTACCGTGACAATGGCAGCGGGATTCCCGAGGAGCACACCGCGCGGATATTTGACACCTTTTTCTCAACCAAGCCCCAAACCGGGACCGGACTGGGATTGGCCATGACAAAGAAGATTGTTGAGCTGTACGGCGGGAGTATCGCCGTTTGCAGCATGCCGAATGAGTACACAGAGTTCACACTGACATTCAAGGGGCTACCCTCACATGCACGACAGAACTGACACCACGAATGACGACAGCTACAAGATCCTGCTCGTTGATGACGACCCCAACGTCGTGAAGGCCCTCGAAGTCCTGTTCGAGGACGACTACGATATCCTCACCGCCCGCTGTGGTCCGGAGGCAATCGAACTGGCTAAAGAGCAGCGCGACATCGCGGTTGCACTCCTCGATATCAAGATGGCGGAGATGGACGGTGTGACCGCGGCGCGGAAGATCAGGGAAGCCAATCCGTCGATTCGCATCATCTTCCACACCGGTCATCCGGGTGAGTACAATGAACACGAGATCGATCAGACCGAGGAGCCATTTGACTATGTAGTCAAGGGACGTTCCTCGGCGCGGCTGTTTCGTTCTGTGCGCAACGCCTACGAGTCGTATTGCATGGAGCAGCGGCCCTATGATCTGATTCAGGAGGCAGAGAACAACTACGGGCTGATCGGCCGATCCGCGGCCATGCAACAGATCTACAAGCTGATTGGCAAGGTCGCACGGGCGGACGCCAAGGTGATGATTCTCGGCGAGACCGGTACCGGCAAGGAGTTGGTGGCGCGGGCAATTCACTACAACAGCAGACGGCGGGACAAGAGGCTTGGCATCCTCAACTGCAACCACAAGTCAACGGATCTGGTCGAGGCGGAGTTGTTCGGTTACAAGGAGGGGGCATTCACAGGTGCAACGCGTGACCGTGACGGGCTGGTGTCCGTTGCAACAGGCGGGACAGTGTTTCTCGACGAGATAGGCGACCTCTCGCACACCACACAGATGACTCTCCTGCGACTGCTTGAGACAGGCGAGTATCGTCGCGTCGGAGCCGAGGGAGAAGACTACTGTGCCGATGTGAGGGTCCTCTGTGCGACACACCGGGATTTGGTCGGTTCAGTGAAAGAAGGACGGTTTCGCGAGGATCTGTACTATCGGCTTCGGGGCGCGGTGATAGAGCTGCCGCCATTGCGGGAGCGCCGCGAGGACATACCGCTGTTGGTCGAGCGATTCCGCGACCGGATCACTCTGGAGCAGGGCCTTCCCTATGTGGTATTCGACAGCCGTGCGATTGGGGTCTTGCTTGAGCATGACTGGCCGGGCAATGTGCGCGAGCTTAAAGACACCGTGGAGTCGCTGGTGGTACTGGCGGATTCGGAGTTAGTCACAGCCGATGAGGTCAGCCGGTATGTTGGGGAGCGCCATGACGTGGCGAGTGACGTGCGGACGCGGCTGCAGCAAAGAATGGAAGAGGTGGAACGCTCGCTTATTCTCGAGTCATTGGTAGAGGCACGCTATAGCATAACGAAAGCAAGCGAGTTACTGGGCGTAGACCGCACGACGCTGAGCAAGAAGATCAAGGGATATGGGGTCGACGTCTCGTTGCTCAAGCGGGAGGCGTAGGGGTTGGCGGCCTGGCTGCCGCGCTGATACTCACCTGTGGTCTCGGGATAGGAATCCGCAGGGCGCACAACGATCGCCGGCCTGAGGAGCCTGCGTTCAGTACCTCATTGATCTACGGGAAAACACCCTTCATGACCGCAAAATGGCGGAGAGGCAGGGATTCGAACCCTGGATAGAGGTGATACCCCTATAACGGATTAGCAATCCGCCGCCTTCAGCCTCTCGGCCACCTCTCCGCGTTCATCAAACTTGACACCCGGCTGTCAATCCGGGCACTCCCAAACATATCATTTCTCATCAAAAAGACAAGCCCAAATTCTCCCCCATTACCACTCTTCCGCCAACAATCGATATCGCCCCCAACAAGCCCGCACTCTCG
>CAZXRO010000081.1:0-5912 GCA_964642435.1 uncultured Ignavibacteriales bacterium | reverse complement strand
CCTCTGCGCCACCGTCTGCAGACAAAGCACAATACCGCCTCATTCCCTACACGTCATGCCGTAACTGATCAAGACGAGTGAAGAACCGACGGACCGTAAACTCCACCGTCAAGGCCGAGGTGATCGACATTGCCGACAAAAGCATGAATGCCACGATCAACTGCAACAAGGCGGCATCGAGCGGCTCCGCTCCACCAAGAATCATACCCGTCATCGCCCCCGGCAACGCCACAATCCCCACGGTCTTCATGAAATTCAGAATCGAAATCATCCCCGCCATGATCGCCTCCCGCTGAAACGGTCGACTCGCATCTCGCCAGCTCTTCCCCAACGACAGTGAGGTCTCCACCGCCAACCGGTTCGATCGCATATCAGCCGCAAACCGATTGATCGTGATCGCCGAGGCGTTCATGGCATTGGAAATGATCATCCCCGACAACGGTATCACCACGCGCGCCTCGAAATCAATAATCGGCAACGCCAGCATTAACCCCAGAGTGATAGCCGAACCAATCAGAATCGATGTAAACGTCACGGCATACGCTCCCTTGAGCTTCTTCACCCGTCCCGCAGCAGCATAGGCCCCCACCGTCGTCATCACCAGCAGCACGGGAATGATCATCCATGACCGCCCCGGCTCAAACAGGAAGGTCAGCGCGTACCCTACCGCCACCAACTGCACGAATGCCCGCACTGGCCCCAGCGTGATCTCACGGGCAACGGGTATGCGCCACCAGAGCGTTACCCCAATCGCCACCAACACCAGCACCAGCGAATACACCACGTGGATATAATCAGGAGTCAACATCCTACCTTCTCTCCCGATACCGCTTGCCCGCCTTGGACTGCGGATCCTGAAGCACTTGTTCGGCCGGACCGTGCTCGGCCAGCTTACCTTCAGAGATCAGCAGCACCGTCCCACCCATTCGAAGCGCCTGCGGGGGATCATGACTGACCATAATCAGCGTCGTCCCGTTGTCTGCCGCCAGCGCCCGAAACGTCGCCTCGATTCCCTCGGTCAATGTTGGATCCAGCGCCGATGTCGGCTCATCGAGCAAAATGACCTCCGGCTCCAGTGCCAACACACGGGCCAGCGCAACTCGCTGGGCCTCCCCCACCGACAGCGAGGAGGCATCGGCCTCAAGCAGCGATACCGGAAATCGAGCCTTCTCCGCGAGCTTCCGCATTTCCTTCTCATCCAACTCAGGCCTCGCATAACGCAGATTGTCTGCCACCGTCCCATCAAACAGATGCGGGCGCTGAAACAAGAATCCTACTCGCCGCCGAAGTTCCGATGGAGCAAGATTCTCAGCGGGCATCCCGTGAAGCAGAACACGCCCGGAACTTGGCTCGTCGAGCCGATTGATCAATCTTAACAACGATGATTTCCCCGCCCCCGATGGCCCCACTACAGTATAAGTGCGCCGCGCAGCGAACTCGAAACTGACATTGTCAACAATCGTCCGAGCCGCGCCCCCCACCTCAATCCGGCGTGACAGGCCATCGAGCCTCAGGATAACGTTTGATCCCGCCTCCACGGCTTACAGCTTCTCCCTGCCAAAATACAGGAACCGATCAAGCATCTTCACCCAATCCGACCAGCCCGTCCCCCCGTGTTTCTCGCGAATACGCGCAAAGGCTCCCATCTTGCTATCGATCTCATCGCAGAAATACACGATGAAGGCCTCTGCCATTTGCGGCACCACCGGCGTCGCAAACTCCAACTCCCCCTGATGTGCCAGCACGATATGACGCAATTCCGTCAGCAATCGCTCAGGAAATGTCTCGATCGCTGCCGCTCGCTGGCAAATCCACTGATCGGCCAGGCAAATATGCCCCACCAAGCGTCCCTCATCCGTGTAATCAAACAAGGTCGACCGCGTGTAGGTCGCCACCTTCCCCACGTCATGAAGCAAGCCGCCGAAAATCAGCAGGTCACGATCCACAAACTCGTAGTGCCCGCCAACCTCAATCGCCAGTTCCGTCACATTACCAGAGTGCTCCGACAACCCGCCTATATACGCATGGTGCCACAGCTTCCCAGCCGGGGCCACCAAGTATGACTCAAAAAGCTCCTCATCCTCCCAGAACGAACGCACCAGCTTCTCCACATAGGTGTTCTCGATCCGCTCTGTCAAATCCAGGATCCGCGAGCGGCGCTCCGCTTTCGGCACCGGAGAATGCGCCAGCACCTGCTCAATCTCGTACTCGTCCTCCTTCGCCATGCGGATACGACGAATCGTCAACTGCATCTGGTTTCGGTACTCACCCACACTCCCCTGCACCTTGACCACCATCCCCTCGGCAAGTTCCTCCAGCGCAAACTGGTCCGGCTCCCAGAAATTCGCCTTGATACGCCCACTGTGATCACCCAGCTCGAGCGACACAAATCGCCCTCGCGAATAGTCACGTACGTCCTTGCGACGCACCACGAAAAACCCCGTGATGGCATCATCAATCACATAATCTCGAATCGGCTTGGTCTCCATGATAGCCCAAAATAAGCAAATTACGCCCGCCGCGAAATCCCATTATGCACGGCCGGGAATATTATCTTTCATCACATATGTATAAGCAATATATTGCCCCGTCGAAGGACCGCTATAATGAAGAAACTCAACTGGTACATACTCAAAGAACACATCGGACCGTTCATCTTTGCCTTCTGTACGATCACATTTCTCCTCCTGATCGACTATGTCCCCCGTATTGTCGATCACGTCATCGACAAGGACCTGTCCGTCTGGGTCGTGCTGGAACTCATCGGCCTGAATCTCGCCTGGATCCTCGCTCTTTCTGTACCCATGTCCGTCCTGGTCGCCACCTTGATGGCATTCGGTCGGCTGACTGCAGATTTCGAGATCACCGCCATTAAGGCCTGCGGGGTGAACCTCATTCGCGTGCTGATGCCGTTGCTCTTCGTGGGCGCCATTATCGCCGTCCTCATGATCGAATTCAACGACAGAGTCCTCCCCGATCTCAACAAAATGCAGCGCCAGCTCTCCTCCGATATCTCCCGCATGCGCCCCACGCTTACCTTCAAGCCCGGCGTGTTCATCCACGACGTCCCCGGCCACCTCATACTGCTCAAGGACATCGACCACACAACATCCGAGGTGAAAGGCGTCCATATCACCGATATGAAAAACCCCACCAACCCCCGGATAATCATCGCCCGCGAGGGTGTCCTGCGTGTTCTCAACGATGGCGAGAATATCCAGTTCTCGCTCGATGATGGCGAGATTCACACGCTCGATGTCGACAAACCCCAGGACTACCAGCGCGTTGACTTCAAACACCAGGTCATCAATATCCCCGTCGAGGGAACCCAGCTCGAACGCCAGGAGACCACCTACCGAACCGACCGCGAAATGGGTATCGACGCCATGCAGGAAAAAGTCGACAACGCCCGGGCCGCTATCGCTCCCTTTCGCTACCGCATCAACCAGCGCCTCACCGAGAGCGTCAAACACCTGTTCATGGATACACTTGCCTCACACGAGACCGACGAGCACGATGATGACATCGTCTACGGCCTGGTTCGCAAGGATGCCAGCACACTCGACCGCTTCATCGAGCAAAATGCCAACCAGATCGCATCACAACAGACTGTGATCAACAAATACGCTCTGGAAATCCACAAGAAATACTCCATCCCGGCAGCCTCCCTCGCCTTCATCCTGATCGGGGCACCCCTCGGCGTCATTACCAGGCGCGGCGGCATGGGCACCGCTATCGCCACCTCCATCGGCTTGTTCATCGTCTACTGGGCATTCCTCATCGGCGGCGAAGACCTGGCCGACCGCGGCATCGTCTCCCCCTTCTGGGCCATGTGGACCGCAAACTTCCTCATCGGCGCCATCGGACTCTATCTGCTCTACATTGTCGTTACCGAGAAACGGATCCTCTCCTTCTTCCGCAGGAGCAACTGAACCGTGATACTCACCAAGCGCCTCGACCGATATCTCCTGCGTCACTTCTTTGTCGCCCTCCTGCTTGTGGGCATCTCCTGCGAAATTGTCTTCGTACTCATCAACGCTGTCGAGAAACTCTCCCGCTTCATCGATAACGAGGTCCCGCTGATCACCATTGCCCAATACTATGTCTTCTACTCCGGCTGGGTCATCCGCAACTTCTTCCCGATGTTTGTGCTGCTGGCAACACTGTTCTCCGTAGCCATACTCGGCCGCCGCAACGAAATCCTCGCCATGAAATCAACCGGCCGCTCGCTCTACCGTATCGCCGCACCCATACTGCTCGTGTCGCTCATGCTGTCGTTCGGCCATTTCTATTACAACGAGTACATCTATCCCCCCATCGCCGAACGCTACCAGGAACTCAAGGTCTTCGCAGTCGAAAAGAAGTCAAAACGGAGCTTCACTACCGTCAGTAACATTCGACGCCAGATCCAGCCCGGACACTTCTACACCATTGGCACTTTCGACACCGAACGCCAGCAAGGCAAGGGCATCCGCATCTACAAGAGCGAACAGAACCGACTCGCCGAGGTTATCACCGCCGATCAGATCATCTGGGAAGACCATCAATGGATCGCCCACAATGGCGCCGTGCGGGTCTTCAATGACTCTGGCGAAGTCTACTCAACATTCGACCAGATGATACTCAAGCAGATAGAGGAACAACCCGCAGACTTTGCCAAACGCATCGGCAAACCCGAGGACATGGGGCTTGAAGAACTCAAGGACTACATCAGCATAATGAAACGCACCGGGGCGCCCTACGCCCGGGAACACGTCGACCTGGGCATCAAGTACGCCTACCCCCTCTCCTCCTTCATCGTGACACTCATCTGCATCCCCTTCGCCTCCAATGCCAAGCGCTCTGGGATCGCCGTGTCATTCGCGATGGGAGCGCTGATCGCCCTGGTTTACTTCGTCATGTTCCGCATCCTGCAATCTGCAGGATACTCCGAGCGCATCCCGTGGCTGGTGGCCGTATGGGGAGTAAACTCAGCCTTCTTTGTCATCGGAATCATTGCCATGCTCAGAGCGAGAAAATAGCCATGACGCACCCCGGACACGACCAGAACCGCCGCCTCTGGAATGAAATCGCCGAGGTCCATTACCGCCACCCGGAACACAATGTTCAACGATTCCTCACCGACCCTGACTTCCTCTCCCTCCACCCTACCGAACAGGAAGAGATGGGCCATGTGACCGGGCAGTCCCTCCTGCACCTGCAGTGCCAGTTCGGCATGGATACACTCTCATGGCGGCGCAAGGGCGCCTCATTCGTCTGCGGCGTCGATATCTCAGAGGTCTCCATCGACCTGGCCAAACGTCTCGCCAGCGAGGCGCAAATCGACAACGCCGACTTCGTCTGCTCCGATGTCCTCGAGCTATCCGGCAAGCTAAACCGCCAGTTCGATATCCTCTTCCAGTCCTACGGCACCCACATCTGGCTGGCCGACCTGGCCGCCTGGGGCAGGGTCGTCGCCGAACATGTCAAACCCGGCGGCTACTTCTACATCATCGATGAACACCCCATCTGGCAGATGGTGGGATACCCCGAGGAGAATCTGGATTACTTCACCAACGAGCCCACCCATTTCAAGGGCGGCATCGATCCCGACTACTGCGACCGAGACTACATCCCGCGCGAGGGAAGCGTCGAGTGGCTGCACACCATGTCTGAGATCATCAACTCCCTGATTCGGGCGGGGCTGCGAATTGAGTTCTTCAACGAATTCCCGTTCTTCTACTACAAACCATTCGAGGACTGGTACGAGAAGGATGGCCTGTTCTATCCCCCGAATCCCCGTCAACGATTCCCGTTGATGTTCAGCCTCAAGGCCACCCGCCCCTGACCGAGCAGATCTCGCCCCGACCCCTCACTCGAGTCATCGCGAGGGATTCCAGGTAGGGAAGAATGCCGAAGGCGTTCTGCCATTG
>CAZXRO010000080.1:0-10562 GCA_964642435.1 uncultured Ignavibacteriales bacterium | reverse complement strand
TTTTGTCTTCAGCAGTGATGTCGATCCGGTGACCGGTATGCTGATCAATGTAGTCATCATCAAGGAGCGGCTGAAGCCGATCATAGATCATACATACGATCACAAGTTCCTCAACGCTGACACGGCACCGTTTGCCACACAGGTACCGACGGCGGAGAATATCGCGCGTCAGCTCCTGGCCGAAACCATACCGTTGTTCGATGACGTTGCCGCCACCCCGGTTTGCTGTCACTTGGTTGAATCGCCACAGACGGAGGTAACAGCCTGGGCCGACGGCAGGGTGGAGCGGCACCACTGGGTAGAGTTTTCGGCGGCGCGACGCACCTATTCGCCGCATTTGTCCGACCGTGAGAACGAGCAACTGTTCGGGGTCGCTTCACGACCCGGCGGGCATGGACACGGGTATCGTCTTCGAGTGACACTCGGTGCCAATACTGCGCCTGACTCCGGCCTGGTGGCACCAATCCCCGACATCGAGTTTGCGTTGAAAGAACTGACCATGCTGCTGGACCATCGCAATCTCAACAGCGACGTTCCGGAATTGGCCGGACAGCCCATGACTACCGAGACACTGGCCCATTTCGTATTCGAGCGGTTGGCCAAGGCTCTGCCGGTGCAACGAGTTCAGCTTTGGGAGAACTCGTATTTCTTTGCCGAGTACACTGTCGAGGGTACCACCTCGCTGGCAGTCACACAGCATTTCACGGCAGCACACCGGCTCCATGCACCGAAGCTCTCGGAAAGGGAGAATCTCGCCTTGTACGGCAAGTGCAACAATCCTCACGGGCATGGTCATGTATACCGCCTTGAAATGACGATCGGTGGCACGCTTGATGAGCGCACCGGGGCACTGTTTCCACTCGATCGACTGTTGACCGCGATCCAGCGTGCAGTGAAGCCCTGGGATTACAAGCATCTCGACGAGGAGACCGAGGATTTCGCGGGACGTCCGTCAACCTCGGAGAACATGATCGGGGTGCTGTGGCAACGTGGCGAGAGCGAACTGCGACATCCCCTGCAGCGGGTGCGGCTGTGGGAAACCCCGAACAACCGTTTCACACTCAGGCGCTGACAGGGTGCGGTCGGCTTTGGTGAGTTCATTCACTCGATAGCAAGGAGGTCACGACGTGGCTCAGCAGACATACCTGATTACCGGGGCATCGCGGGGAATTGGTCGGGAAATCGCCAAAGCGATCGCGCGCCCGGAACGCAAGTTGGTCCTTACTGGACGTGATGAGTCGGCGCTTGAGGAAACTGCCGCGATCGTTCGCGATCTGAACGGAACCGCTGTGGTCTCGCCTGCCGACCTGGCTGATCCCGCGCAGATTGCAAATCTGGCTGACTCATTCGGCGATTCGACGCTGACCGGGTTGATTGCCAATGCCGGTGTCGCAATCGTGAAGGGTATCGAGCAGTTGACTCTCGATGACTGGCACCGCACGCTGGATATCAATGTCACCGGCCCGTTCGAGCTGGTGCGACAGGTACTGCCGTTCATGAAGAAAGGTTCATCGATCGTCAATGTCTCATCGGTTGCCGCCAGGACGGCCTTTCCCGGCTGGAGCAGCTACTGCATGAGCAAGGCAGCGATGGAGGGCTTTTTTCGGGCGCTTCGGGAGGAGCTGCGTCCGCGCGGGGTGCGCGTGATCAACATAGCCCCATCGGCAACCGCCACCGACATCTGGCAGGGCGTTCCGGGTGAGTGGGACACCTCGAAAATGATGCCGCCCGAACAGGTGGCGATGGCAGTTGCGTTTGCGCTGGATCGTCCCGAGGATGTACTGGTCGAGGAGATTCAGATCGGAGCGCTGGGGGGAAATCTGTAGCGTCTACTTGATACGGTCGATCTTTGCGGCCACCACGAAATCATTGATCGACAACCCACCAATGGCGTGTGTCCACATGGTGATCTTAACGCGATTCCAGTCATACATTTGGATATCGGGGTGGTGTCCCTCGTCCTCGGCGATCTCTCCGACCTTATTGACGAAGTCCAACGCTTTCTGGAAGTTGGAGAACTTGAACTCGCGCTGAATCTTCTTGTCATTGTCGATCACATCCCACTTGGCGACCTGTTCGAGGTACTGCTCGAAATCATCACGATGAAGCGGCTCTACCCCGCCTTCACAGGGTTCGCAGGTCTTCTGATACAGCGTATCCATGTCTGATGTCCTTTCTGTCTTCCGTGCTATTTTTCGTTCTTATCCAGCTGGGCCAGGTCCAGACCAATATCGAGCAGGTGGGCTACCTGCGGGCGTTTCGTCTTGAGCCTGTCGATGTAGCTTCGCATCTGCCCGACCAACTCTGTCTGGCCCTGCCGCAGGGCGGTTTCATAGATCTCCGTGGGCAACAGCCAATCATCGGGGAATTCAGATTTTACCTCACTGGCCAGCTGCCTGAGCTGTTCGGTTGGCTTGCGACCATCGCGTATATCGCGGGAAACCTGATACAGCTCCAACAGGCGCCGCATCCTGCCCTCATACTGGGCTCTCACCGAGCGCTCTTTGGGCACCAGGGCGACCTGCTGATAGGCGTCCTTGTCGGCGGCACCGTGGAACACCGACACGATGCGTGATCCCACCGCCATGTCATACGTACCCCAGGAAGGATTGAATAGCTGCTCATCGGTGTTGGTGTCGGTCACTGTACACTCCGAGAAGGTCATAAGGATGATCTTGTCGCGCCGACGTTCGAGACCGCCCAGGTGACCCTTGACTGTCACGCCACTGGTGAACGTAAGCGTGACGTCATTCCCAACCTGTATCGCAAGCTCTTTCAGCTCGGAGTCGGTCAGGTCTTCCAGCGGTTTGTCGCTGTTGGCCAGAGTTCCGACCGGCGAGCCGAACCCCTCGGCGTGGTAGTCCTTGCCGTGTCCAACAAGCTGTTTGTTCTCGAACGCAAGTGCGGCAG
Organism: uncultured Ignavibacteriales bacterium; assembly: GCA_964642435.1. Lineage (GTDB taxonomy): Bacteria > Zixibacteria > MSB-5A5 > GN15 > FEB-12 > WJKG01. The sequence continues at coordinate 7,652 of CAZXRO010000080.1, read as the reverse complement.
GGCCGCTGATGTGCAGATAGTACGGATTGTCATCAGCATCGTAGCGCACGTTCTCAACAACACCCGTCACCTGCAATCCCGAGCTATACTCGGCCGTTGCCGTGTTGGCAGATTCGACTGCCTTGTCCAGTCCTGCCTTGCCGCCGGTCATGAAGGCCATACGTGAGGCGAAATCCTCGAGCGCATCGCGAAGGTGATCGAAATCACGGCAGACAAACAACTGGGGCTGCTCGTTGGTGATATCGAAGGCGTAATCGGCGGCATTGATGGTATAGGCGATCTTCTTGACGCGGTTGTCATCGAGACAGTTCTTCGCCTCCCCGATCGAGGACAACAGTCCGGCACCATAGATCTTGTAGCTCTCAACCGTGCCGATCAGCCCGTACTCTACCGTCCACCAGTGCAGACGGCTAAGCAGCCCCATCTCTGAGGGCTTGCCAAGGTTCGCCTGGCGGTGTTCGACATCCTTCTCGGCCTTCTCGATCTCGTTCGGGTCGGCATCGGGCTGTTCTTTGAGAATGGACAGATGCCGGATCGCCTCATAGAGTTCATAGTCCTTCCGCGAGGACATCGCCTTCGCTCCCACCTCACCGAACCGACAGAGGTAGTCGGCGTACTCCTGATCGACGATGATAGGGGCATGACCGGCCGCCTCGTGGACGATGTCCGGCGCGGGCGTGTACTCGACATGACCGAGCTGGCGCATTTCGCAGGCAATCGGTAGCACCCGATGGGCCTGGAATTCCATGAAAGCCGCCGGCGGGATGAAGCCATCGACGGCCACCGCTCCCCAGCCGATCTTGGCCAGGATGCGGTTCATTTCCTCTATCCGTGGGATCTTGTCCAGATCGATGCCCGTCCCCAAGAGCCCTTTGAAATAGAACTTGTGGGCGTGCTTTTTGTGGAAGGCGACAGCCCGCCGCATAATGTAGCGCCAGACGGCGTGATCGATCGGCGTATAGGCTTCCCAGTTCTGATCGACAACGAATTGCTTCAGGTGGTCAGGCAGATTGCGAACGTTTTCATTCTCCACCGTCTCCCAGAACGGGGCCTGATTGGTTACTGTCGTCGTTGAACCGGCCGGCTCTGTGGCCCGTTGACGGGAAATCCGATGATGTCTTTGCCAAACACTCATTGCACACCTTTCTGTGCCGGACGGCATCGCGATGACGGCATCCGATCATGGCCCAATCCAATCCATCTTATAGCCTATATACGTAGAAACAGCAGCGGCGAGCAATTGTTTCCACGGCCCGATAGTGAGAAGTCCTGATGGAGGGCTGATTCAGCGCTGATTGAGTTGCGGCAAATCCACGAATTGATCAAGAGCTTCGGGATTGGCCAGAGCCTCGCGATTGGACACCGGGCGACCGTGAACGATATTGGTTACGGCGAGTTCGACTTTCTTGCCATTGATGGTGTGCGGGATCTGCTCGACCTGGAGAATCTTCGCCGGCACGTGGCGCGGGGTCTGGCGTCGGCGGATCTCGAGGCGGATGCGTTCGGCGAGCATGTCATCGAGGGTCAGCCCGGGCTTGAGAACGACGAACAGCACGATTCGCACCTCCCCTTGCCACTGCTGGCCGATCACGATCGAGTCTACCACCTCGTCCATGTCCTCCACCGGGCCATAGATCTCCGCCGTGCCAATCCGCACGCCGCCCGGGTTGAGGGTGGCATCGGAGCGCCCGTAGACGACAACACTTCCTCGTTCGGTAATCCTGATAAAGTCACCGTGACGCCACACGCCCGGAAAGTGGTCGAAATAGGCTTTGCGGTAGCGCTCGCCATCGGGATCATCATAGAAGTACACCGGTCGCGAAGGAAACGGGGCCGTGCAAACGAGTTCGCCGACCTGATCGGTCACTGGCTGCCCCTGATCGTCAAATGTCTCCACCTTCATACCGAGCCCCCGGCACTGAATCTCACCGGAATAGACGGGCAGGATCGGGCAGCCGAGCACGAAGCAAGAGACGATATCCGTCCCGCCGGATATCGAGGCCAGTTGCAGATCGCTCTTCACGCTGTCGTACACCCAGGCGTAGTTGGCCTCCAGCAACGGCGAACCGGTAGACAACATTGCCCGCAGTCTCGATAGATCATGATCGGCACCCGGCGTAAGTCCGGCCTGCTGGCACATCGTCAGATACTTCGGGCTGGTACCAAACACGCTGATGCCCTCGTCCGCAGCGATGCGCCAGAGGACATCTGGATCCGGAAAGGCAGGGCTGCCGTCATACAGGAAGAGGGTCGCCCCCGTCTGCAACCCACTGACCAGCCAGTTCCACATCATCCAGCCACAGGTGGTGAAGTAGAAGACGGTATCATCGCGCGTGATGTCCGTATGCAGGACATGTTCTTTGTAGTGCTGGAGCAGGGTTCCTCCGGCACCGTGGACCATGCACTTGGGCTTGCCGGTGGTGCCGGATGAGTACATGATGTAGACCGGGTGGTCGAAACCGTTCTGAACGAAATCAACCTCCGCGACCGGCTCATTCATGAGGTCAGACAGAAGAACCGACTTCGGAATCCGCGAGCCCGGCTCCTCTTCCAGATAGGGTACAATGACGACTGTTTCAATGGAGGGAATCGCCTGCACTATCTGGGCCACGCGTTCCAGCGAATCTATACGCTTGCCGCCATACTGGTAACCATCGGCTGTAAACAGCACCTTCGGTTCTATCTGTCCGAATCGGTCCAGCACTCCCTGGAAACCGAAGTCGGGTGAGCAGGACGACCACACCGCTCCCGATGCGGTGGTTGCGAGCATGGCGATGACGGTCTCGGGAATATTGGGCATGAATCCTGCAACGCGGTCGCCGGGAACTACTCCCCGTGAGCGCAGCCCCTGCTGGAGACGGGCGACATGGTCATGCAGCTCTTTGAAAGTCAACCGGCGAGGCTTGCGATGTTCACAGCAATGGATGAGCGCTGTGTGATCATCGCGGTAACGGAGCAGGTTCTCCGCAAAGTTCAGCCGTGCGCCCTCGAACCACCGAGCGCGCTGGATATCGTCGCCGTCGAGAACGCGATCATACGGCTGGCTGTGGATGGTGTCCGAGAACTCCCAGATGGACTCCCAGAACCCGCGAAGGTCCGTCACAGACCAGTCATACAACTCATGGTAATCACTGAATTCCAGCCCGTGTTTCATGCGGAGGAAATCCATGAAGCGCCGCAGTTGTGAGCGATCAATCTGTGTTTGTGATGGTGTCCACAGCGGTCGCGGTTTGGATGAGTCCATCGCCGTGCTCCTTGCTCAGTCGATATGATTCGCGGGATGTCAGGAAGCGGGACCTAAAGCAGTCCCTTGGCCTGTCCCCAGAGCAGCACTTTCCAGGCGAAATCGGGCTGCTTGTTTTCCAGCGCCACCCGAGCGGTCATCTGCAGCCATGCCCCGGCGCGAGGCTGTCCTTCGTTGGCGAGTGCCATCACCACCGGCAGCATGCGCTCGTGGCTGCCGAGACGATATGATCGGAGAAATGCCGGCTCGCTCGGCTCGACTGGCGGCTGCACATCGGCGAAGGCACGGACCTGCGATGTATCGGGAATGGTCTCGCAATTGGCCAGTTGTGCCAGGTTGTTGGCGCTCAGGAAATCCGAGGTCTTGATAGAATCCGGCAGGCGGTCGTATCCAACACCCTTCTTCCCTATCGGCTTCTCGACCTCGAAGATAGCGTGGCCAGAGGCGCGAGTGTAGAAATTGGCGCTGTTGCGACCCACCAGGTCAATCAGGTCCGGGTGGATGGTGCCGGAAGGATCGAGTATCCCCTCATCGATATGAAACCTGACCACTTCGCAGATGGCCAGATTGCCGGAGCCGGGCCCATCGCCCAATGGCACCATCTGCGTAAGGCGGCACTCCATCTGGAATGGTGAGTCCGCCACCCGCGGCGGCTTGACAATATCGCTCGCAACAGCCATCAGGCCGCTTTTCACGAACTCGTCCACCTCGGGATCGTACTCGGTCGAGGCCAGCGAAACCTGCTCGACCATGTCGTACGGCACCGCCTGCACCACGCACTCTTTGGTGGCCATCAGGTTGTGATAGGTATCCTTGCGGCTGCCATCGCGAACGCGCGATGACGCCGAGAATGCAATGGTGGGGGGATTGGCCCCGAATGCATTAAAGAAGGAAAACGGCGAGAGGTTTACCACGCCATCCTCTGAAATCGTTGAGACCAGCGCTATCGGTCGCGGCGCAACACCGCCAAGCAGCAGCTTGTGTACCTCGACCGTACTCTTTTCATCGGGATTGAAATGCAGCATAGGGGTGCTTGTGGTCCGGCTCAGGTTCGGGCCGGTTCTGCGTTCTTTTTCCTGGCCAGGATGGAGCGATCGGCATCGACCTTGACGATACGATTCGTCAACTTGCCCAGGCCGTCGATTTCCAGCTCCATCGTGTCACCATCGGCCAACCAGACCGGGGTAAACTCCTCGCCTTTCTTCTCCGCCTCCAAACGGTGCGTCCCGTTGAGTTCCAGGTAGCACCCGGTACCAACGGTGCCGGAGCCGATGACGTCACCCGGATACAGGTCAACACCATAGGAGGCTCGCTCGATAATCTCCGCGAAGGTCCAGTTCATGTCTTTCAGATTGCCCTCAGATATCCTGGTGCCGTTGTGGCTGGCAGTCATCTTCAGGTCGTACTTGCTACCGAATTCGGTGCCGATACGCTGGCCCTCAAGTTCATCGACCGTCACCAGCCACGGACCGATAGACGTAGCGAAGTCTTTACCCTTGGCCGGACCGAGATTCAGCTTCATCTCCTCCATTTGCAACAGCCGGGCCGACCAGTCGTTCATGATCGTGTAGCCTGCTACGTACTGATCCGCATCGCGAGCATCAATATTCCGCCCGGCCTTGCCGATTACGATAGCACATTCGAGTTCGAAGTCCAGCCGATGCAGGTGATCACTTTCCACCGGGATATCCCCCTGGCCGAAGATGGCGTTGTGATTCGTGAAGTAGAACACGGGGTATTGATCGAATTCAGGGATCATCTGAACGCCCCGATTGCGTCGAGCTGTGGCAACGTGCTGGCGGAAGGCGTACGCATCGCGACACGACGGCGGATGAGGGACCGGAGCCAGCGGTGTGAATTCGGTAACCGGGGGTAGTTCCTCGCCCTCCTGAACTGCCTGCTCGACCCTTCGGGCTGCATCCATAGCTTTCTCGCCGCCGGCCAGAAGGGCATTCATAGTCGCGGGAACATCCAGCTTGAGTATCTTGCCGAGTTCGGCCAGGTCATAGGTGGTGTCGTGGACAAACAGGCCGACCCGTTCCTCGTGGCGCAGATTCCTAAACGATACAAGTTTCATTCACAGACCCCTGATTGCGTATTGCATTCTTGTCAATATGGTGACGTTGGCACAGAAGGTCCCAGACTTCATCGATGATCTCAAGTGCCAGCGTGGTTTCTTCATCGGTGCCGGAATTGATGCGGATTCCTCGCTCAATACCGAAGCGTTCAAGCGGCCTGACGATCAGCCCCCGGTTCAGGCACTCATCGTAGAAGTCGGCTGCGAAACGCTGGTGCGGCATCAGCAACATATAGAAGTTGGCTGCTGTTTCGACAAACGGGATGCCCATCCGAAAGAACGCCTGGCGCAACGCCTTGAGAGAGCGGGTGTTGAGATCCAGCGTCTGCTTGAGAAACGCTTCGTCGTCCAGGGCACCCAGCGCTCCGGCCTGCGCCAGGATGTTGGGCTCGAATGGCAGACGGACCTTGTACAACTGAGCGATTATCTCCTGCGGCCCAACCGCAAACCCCACCCGCAATCCCCCTAAACCATAAATCTTGGACAGGGTGCGCGTGACCAACAAATTGGGATAGTCATAGCTGAGACCGTCGGGGTACCCCTCGTGAAGGGCAGCGTACGCGTCGTAGGCCTCATCGAGAATGACCAGCACATCGGAGGGTACCTTTGCCATGAAGGCCTCGAACTCGTCCTCGGCAAACATCGTACCGGTCGGGTTGTTCGGGTTGGCCAGGTAGACGATCTTCGTCTTCTCATCGATACTATCCGCCAGGGTTGTCAGGTCAAAACCCCAGTTCTTCAGCGGCACCAGCTTGAGCTCATGCCCGAACTTCTGCGTGCTGACATAGATACCGATAAAGGTCCCATCGACCGTGAGCAGATTCTCCCCGTGCTCCATGAAGGCATTGATGGCACAGGCCAGCAGCGAGTCGGTGCCATGACCGCAGATGATCTGACGCGGCTTCTTGTTCAGACGAGTCGCCAGGGCGTCAACCAGTTGTGGACTTCCGGGGTCGACATACCGATGCAGCATTGTGACCATCTTCTCGATGGCGCTCACGGCTTTCGGGCTGGGGCCGAGCGGGTTCTCGTTCGACGCAAGCTTGACGATTCGCGTCAGTCCTTTCTCACGGGCTAACTCGTCTATCGGCTTGCCCGGCTTGTAAGGTTTCAGGCTGGCGACATATTCCGGCACTTTCACGTGCCGGTCGGCGGTGTTTTCGCTGGTCTTCTTTGCTGTCATTCAGGTTTCACCTCATTTCAGTACGCGCCCGGCACGTACTGCCGCGGTTCTTGCAGATCGTAACAGTTCAGTACTCGGGTTGTTCCAGTCCGATTGAGCTCACTCCTTAAGCCATGACTGCGGATAGGATTCATCGAGCGACTCCTTAATCGGCAGCGTGAGTCGCAGCGGCTGGAACGTATCTATCATGATTGCATACTCATTCGTTTCCTTCGCCCCAATACTGGCTTCCGTCTTGCCCGGCTGGGGTCCGTGAGGCATACCCGATGGGTGCAGGGTGATGGACCCCTCTTTGACCCCCTTGCGGGACATGAAATCCCCCTCGGCGTAGTAGAGGACTTCATCGCTATCGATATTCGAGTGATAATACGGTGCCGGGATGGCATCGGGGTGGAAATCAAACAGGCGCGGTGTGAAGTTGCACAATACGAAGCTCTGCGTTTGCAGCAGCAGGTGCACTGGCGGTGGCTGGTGGATCTTGCCCACGATCGGGCAGAAATCGCGCACATTGACCGCCCACGGGTAGTGATACCCGTCCCATCCGACGACATCGAACGGGTGATGGGGCACCGTCAGCTCGTGGAGTTGACCGCGCGCCTTCAGTATGATAACGAACTCGCCCGTCTCATCGTGCGGGTCCATGTACTCCGGCAACTTGATATCCCGCTCGCAGATCGGGGCTCCCTCGACAAACTGGCCGTACTCGTTGCGATACTTGCGCGGGATGTCGTACGCTGTGGCGGACTCACAGATGAGCAGCTTGTTGCCCTGGTTCTTTGTGAACTCAAGGCGGTAGGTTGTGCCCTTGGGAATGATAAGCTGATCGCCCTGAACGAACGGAATGCGGCCGTAATCCGACAGCATCTCCCCCTCGCCGTGATGCACGAAGATGTACTCATCGAACTGGTTGCGGAAGAAGCTATCCGTGTTCTCCGTGGGAGCTGCAATCGAGATGATACAGGTATCATTGAACAGGCAGCGTCGCCGTGACTGAATAAAATCCCCGACGACGGCGATATTGTCGGTAAAGAAGTGCGTATACACCAGCGGCGCATCGGGCCACTCCGCAGAATCGGGCAGGTCGATCAACCGCCGCCGAAGCAGCTTCGACGGCATGTTGATGTGATATTTGTTCGAGAATATCCCCG
>CAZXRO010000079.1:7516-10616 GCA_964642435.1 uncultured Ignavibacteriales bacterium | reverse complement strand
TAGGCACCTACCGATTCGCCCGCCCGCTGGCACTCTTTGAAAAGGACCTTGAGAATGTGATCGTCAGACATCTTGCGACGGTTTTGAAGGTGCATTCGCCACCGGCTGACCAACCCGCGCTCCGGGGCAAACAACAGCGACACACCGAAAACCGCTGAGACAGAAACCACAACGAACGGCCCGGTCGGCAGCCGCGGCGCCAGCGAAGACAGGTATGCGCCCACAATGCCTGAGACAATGCCGAAGATTGAGGCCAGCACGATGAGCAGGCCCAGACGGTCCGTCCATTGCCGGGCCGATGCGGCCGGAATGACAAGCAACGCGGCCATCAACACGACACCCACAGCCTGCAGTCCGATTACCACCGCCAGCACCGTCATCGTCGTCAGCAGAAACTGCCACCAGCCCACATTCACCCCCATGGCCCTGGCAAACCCGGCATCGAATGTAATCAACTTGAAACGCCCGAAGGCTCCACCCATCACCAGAAGCAGCAGCACCCCCACCACTGCAAGAATCTTCACATCGTCAGGCCCCATTGCTGCCGCCTGCCCGAAAAGAAAAACATTCAATCCCGATTGGCTCCCCGTGCCAACCCTCTGGATATAGGTCAGGATCACGATACCGAGTCCAAAGAACGTGCTCAACACTATTCCCAACGCAGCGTCCTGCTTGATCCGGGTGTGACCGATGATAGCATTGATGGCCAGCGCTCCCATCCATGCCGCCACCGCCGCCCCCAGTAGCAGGAAAGCGAACTGCTTGCTTCCAATCAGCAAGAACGCCAACCCCACGCCGGGCAACGCCGCATGGGCCAGGACATCGCCCAGCAGCGACTTCCGCTGCAGAAACGCAAACGCCCCCAGGCCACCGGCCGCTCCACCGAGAAGCGCAGAGCCAAAAACGACCCAGCGTATATTGGCGTCAGTCATCGAGAAGAATCGTATCGTCGCATCCCAATAATCCAATATGTTCACCCCTCCTAAAGGAGCCGCGCACCGGTGCGTTCGGCCGCCTCGCTCAGCAGGTTCAGCTTACCACCGTAGGCCGTTCGCAGATTCTCCGGCGTGAACACTTCCGCTGTCGGGCCGGCCTTCACCAACCGCATGTTCAAGAGCATCACCCAGTCGAAGTATTCCACCACCGTATGCAGGTCATGATGCACCACCAGCACCGTCTTGCCATCTTCTTTCAGCGACTTGAGCAGATCGATGATTGCCTTCTCGGTCGCGGCATCGACCCCGGCAAACGGCTCATCCATCAGGTACACCGATGCATCCTGGGCCAGCGCCCGCGCCAGAAAGACGCGCTGCTGTTGTCCCCCGGACAACTGGCTGATCTGGCGATGGCCGAACTCAGCCATACCCACCTGCTCCAAACACGTCTCGGCTATCTGCCGTTCTTCGCGACCGGGCCGGCCAAGCAACGACAGGCGGCCGTAGCGCCCCATCATCACCACATCGAGCGCATCGGTGGGGAAATCCCAGTCCACCGACTCCCGCTGCGGCACATAGCCCACAAGCTCACGCTGTTTCTCCAACGGTTTGCCGTACACCTTCACATAACCCGAGACCAACGGCAACATACCCATTATGGCCTTGATCAGGGTAGACTTCCCGGCCCCGTTGGGACCAACCAGCCCGATCAGATTGCCCTCCGGCAAATCGAAATCGACATCCCAGAGTACCGGCTTGCGACGGTAAGCCACGGTCAGGTCATGGACTTCAATCGGTGGCGGTGTACTCACGTTGCGATCTCCCATCATGTTATCGAAGCGCCGAGACTATCGTGTTGACATTGTGACGGACCATTCCCAGATAGGTGCCCTCGGGTGTTCCCTCTGCACCCATGGCATCGGAAAACAACTCGCCCCCGATCACTACTTCGTGTCCCTTGTCATGACACCCCCGTACCACCGACTCGATCGCCTTGGGAGGGACCGAGGATTCCACAAAGACCGCCTTGATTCCTCTGTCGGTGATTTGGTCGACCAGGCTCGTGACATCGTACAATCCCGCCTCCGAAACGGTCGAGATTCCCTGCAGTCCAACGACCTCAATGTCATAAGCGCTGCCGAAATACCCAAACGCATCGTGGGCCGTGATCAGTACCCGCTGGCCAGGCGGGATCTCTGCCACCTGTCCCGCCGTCCAGTCGTGCAATACGACCAGGGAGTCATCAAAAGCCGCGGCAGCCTCAGCATACGATGCGGCGTGGTCAGGGTCAGCCTCCGCCAGAACCTCCGCGATCTCCGCAACAACCATGCGCCACAGCGAGACATCAAACCAGATATGAGGATCGGGATGCCCCTCGCTTCCCTCCGGGTAGTGCAACATCGAATCGGGCACGACCTCGCCGACAGCTACAATCCGTTTGCTCGTGCGCATGTTCCGAAGCAATTCACCGAGCTTGGCCTCCAGATACAGGCCATTGTAGAATACGACCTCGGCCTTGTCCAGTCGGCCCAGATCTCCTCTGGTAGCCTTGTACAGGTGCGGATCAACACCCGGACCCATCATCGTATGCAGGTCAACTACGTCCCCGGCGATGACCGCAACGGCATCGCCGATCATCCCCGTTGTTGCCACCACGCGCAACTTCTCCCCCTGCTGTGGCGTCGACTCTCCGGAGCAGCCACCGATAACCGTTACCGTAAGGGCCAGAAGCAATACTGTCTTCAGATATCCGTACATACTCATGTAATCAGGTCCTCCATCCCATTGTTTTGCTCTCGGGGAGATCATCAAATTCCTTGCCCGTGCGCGCCGCGGGCCTCAGAAACCGCCTGATGACCGCGCGCTCGCCATCCGGCATGTCGTCAAGAAACAACAGAAACTCATGCAACCGCTGCGAGGTCTCCGCAGACAACCCATGCTCCACCTGGCAGGCATCCGCCTCGGCGACAGCCGACTGCACGCCCAGCACTTCAGTGAAGAAGCGCTGCAGATCATCGTGACGGTGCACTACGGCCTCCGCCACTCGTCGGCCCTCATCGGACAATCCCACCCCCCGGCGATCAGCATGAACCAGAAGTCCCAGCCGGGTAAGTTTCCGCACTGTCCGAGTCACCGTTGGCAGCCTGGTGCCCAGATGCTCGGCA
>CAZXRO010000079.1:0-7506 GCA_964642435.1 uncultured Ignavibacteriales bacterium | reverse complement strand
ATCCTCACCGTTCCGGGCCCGCCGGCCTGCTCCAGCCGGTAGACAACCTCCAGATAGTCCTCTTGTACCGCCGTCAATTCCACAACGCACCCTAATTACCTTCGGGTAATTTGTTGTCAGTTGCTGTTTAACCGACAATGACGCCGCAAAGTTCCCGCCAAGAAGCTCAAGCTGCTTTTTGCTTGCCTCGGCCTGCGCCACCGTTCAATATACCGCCATGAAAACCAGTGCGATACTATTGTCCTTGGCCATCGTTTGGGCGCTCGCCAGCCAACCGAATGCCGCCACGTGGGAAGTCGGCTCAGAAGCCGATCTGCAGGCCGCCATCGATCGGGCCGGCAATGGCGACACCTTGCTGTTGGCCGCCACCGACTACATTGCCCGCCCGCAAGAGATGATCGAACCACTGTGCGGCAACTGCCCGGACCCGCAAACTGAGGTCACTGCCACAACCGGCTTTGTCATCAGTGGCAAGGGGCTTGTCATTGTTGGCGATGAGTCAGGAAACACGCGACTGCTTACCAAAGCAGGCTACGGGCTGTACTTCGAGGATGCCGAGAACTCCCAGGTACGACGCCTCACGGTCACCGATGGCCGCCGTGATGCCGACGGTAACGCTACCGATGCTGCGATTGTCATCCGGCGATCACAAGTCGATATCCTCGACTGTGACCTGAGCGGCAACAGCCACCGCCTTGACACCGTGGTGGTCGGAATCGGCGGCGTCATCGGACGCGAGGGAGCAGAGATTACCGTGCGAGACTGCCGAATCGTCGACAACGGCTGGGATGGTATCGCCCTGTATCGCGGTGCCAGCGCCCACATCTCAGACTGCCTGATCCGTGATGGTCGTGGTGCCGGAATAGGGGTCACCTGGGATGCCACCTGTGTGGCCTTGCGAAACGAAATCTCCGGCTATTGGAAAGGGATCGGTGCCTTTGGCACCAGTTGGGTGATTGCTCGCAATAATCTCGTACACCGCAACCTTGGATGGGGGATGATCGCTACCGGCAAGTCATATATGGACATGACCAACAACGTCGTCTACCGCAATGGCAACTGCGGGATCGCACCGTGGTCGACCGAGGCCTTCGGACGTATCGCTAACAACATCATCGTCGGCAACGGTTGGCGCGACCAATGGGTCTGCCCTTGTGTCGGGGTCTGGAATTATGGCGACTGGGCCAAATGGGATTTCACCAATAACCTGGTGTGGGACAATGTCGCCGGCGACTACGAAGCTATCTGGGACCAGACCGGTCTGCACGGCAACCTGTGCGTCGATCCCGGCTTCATCAGTGAGAGCGATCTGCATCTTGCCGCCGACTCACCGGCGCGGCATGCCGGTGACTCAGCCGTCTACAACCCCGATGGTACCATCTCCCACCTCGGCCTCTACGGTGGCCCCCAGGCCTGGCCCGAAGATCGAACGCTACAGATAGACACCGAACCGGATGACACTCCGCCAGTCAGCGACACCACCGAGCAGGCCGACTGACGGCATCGGCCAAAGCTCCCACCAAACACAAAGGGCGGACCGTCTACCCGATCCGCCCTTGCGCTATAGTCAGTCAGCAGGTGATGAGATTAGAACGTCCCCTCACCGGTGTCGCTGTAGTTCCACCACTGGCCATGTCCGTTGCCATCCCAAATGACTTTCGCCTTCAGCTCGGCGCCGTCGTAGACCATAATTTCTCCGGAACCATCCGACTCAATTGTCGCCACGACCTGAACGTAATACGCAGATGTTCCCATGGTCAGAGTCATGGTCAGCGTCCCGCCTGAGACTGTCCAGTCATAACTGAAAGCAAAACCGGCGATTGAGCGAACGTGTACGGCAAAGTTGCCCGAGGAGCCGTCCTTTGCTTCACTCAACTCGGCAACGACGAAATTGTTGTAGCTCACCACACCATCCGAGCCATCGGCCACCAGCTCCCACTGGTACTCTGTGGCGGTCTCGGTATAGGCCAGGGTATAGGTGACGCCACTCTCGGTCCACTCCCAGGTGGAGTCGGCCGCAGGTGCAAACGATGGTGCGCCCACCATGGCTGCCTGTGCCGGCGGATCAAGCAATGTCGAAAGGGAATCGAGATTGTCAATGCCCTCAATCAGCGTCACTACCGCCTGCGCTCCCTCATCACCACCGTCGGCGGCTGCCTTCAGAGTGGCCGGAATGGTGATTTCCCCCGGTGCAACCGCATCACCAGTTGTCAGGTCGGTGTTGGTACCGCTGTCGCTGCCGGAACAGCCGAAGCTCAGCAACGCGACCAGCAGTAGCATAGAAACATTTGCTTTCTTCAGAAACATAGGTGCAAACCTCCCGTCGATGACAACCCTGACCGTCGGCCGGGATGCCGGTTCTGCTCTTCATTGTTATCCTCTATTTCGGGAGGGCCTGACATACTGTTCACTGCTCTTTGCCACAAGCCCGGTATTTTGTGCAAACAGTGCGCATCCACAAAAAACGGCGTGTCAGGCAATCCCCGACACGCCGCAGCCCAAACTGAGCTAAACTAAATGCCAGACAGTATCTTAACCCCAGCTACCACCCTCGTCACCGGAATAATCATACCAGCTACCGGAGCCCGCCGAGGTCCAGGAACACTCAAAACTGAGCTGGGCGCCATCATAGTAGTTGATCGAACCGGAACCATCGCCATTGACGTTCATCGTGATGCGAATCGTTCCGGATTCCATTACCCATTCGATGCTGTTGCCGGGGCCGGTCTCCCACTCCCAGCGGAAAATCTCTGAACTGTCTTCGAGGTCATAAATGAAGAAATAACCGGAGCTGCCGTCCTTAAGCTCATACGCCTCCATAAGGGTGACGTTGTTGACCTTCAGCGTCCACTGACGGTTACTCGAGGTCTCCTGGTACGTCAGTACCCAAGTCTGGTTCCCCTGGGTCCAGGACCAGACATCGTCCGTAGCCAATCGCGGCCCCGAATCTTTCGTCGCCCGTGTCGGAGGCGTGAAATAGCCACGGAACCCCTCGGCCAGGCCATTGAACTGATTGATGAAAGCAACCGCCATCTGGGCTCCCGGGTCATCGTTTCCCTGAAGCGCAGTGGGGACAGCCACCTGCAACTGTGAAGGTTCCTGACCCTGAGGGTTGGTACCTACCGAACCATTGTCGTCATCTCCACCACAGCCGGTCATCAATCCGACTGCCAGAATTCCAGCAAAAATCACAAGAAATAGTCGTGAAATACTGCGCATCGTTCTCTCCTCTTGGCACATAGTTGTAATGTGGTTGAACTGCTAACTGCTGCTTATGCTCGTCATACGAACCCAACCGACAATTTAATGGCAAAAAAGGTTACTCGTGCATTAGCCCATTGCTACGAACAGGTTAACTCCAGCTACCGCTGTCCACCAGGACACCGGAATCATACTCCCACCACTGACCACTGCCATCTGCGTACCATTCAGCGCCGAGTTCAAGCTGACCGTCCTCGTAGTAACCGACTTCACCGCTCCCATCCGCGTGAACTCGCAAGTCGATATACCACTCATCGGGGACCACAGCCATCAATCGGAAATCACCGTCTGGCTCCTGCCACCACTCCCACTCGAACACCACCAGTTGATCGTCATCGGTACCGCTAACATACCAGTACCCGTGACTCAGATCCTTCTTCTCCATGGCGACAACAACCGTGTAGTCATCGAACGTCGCCGTATCACCGCCGAAGTCAATCGTGCCGTCCCAGGTGAGGCTCCAGTGATAGGCCGAATCCGATTCCCACCAGCACAGCGTCGAAATCAGGGTTGAATATGGATGCCACGTCCAGCAGGTATCACCACTGGCCAGATTTGGGGCAGTCGCACGTGTCCCGGCATCGTCACGCTGTGGCCTGAGCATCGGCGCCATCGTCTCAGCAAGCGCATTCGCCGCCCGAATCCAGTTCACTACCTCCTTGACCTTGGGATCATCCGCCTTCACCAAGGCTGGCGGTATCTGTACCTGTGTCATCTGCAGGACTTGCTCGGGCGCAATCTGCGGTCCCGTCGGCTGCTTATCCTCATCATCGCTACAGGCCGCGAGCAGGGCCACCAGTATCAAAGCAGCCAACAATACAAGCACGCGCTTAGCCATAATCACATTCCTCCACACTAAACTCATTTTGACGATTACTAAATCTCGACCGGCAACACCGTCACTCGGTAGACCTGAGAGACCACCATGCTCGGACAGGTTTGCCTTTAGGGCGATATCAATCGCGGTGCACTGACCCAGTCAGAAGTACCCTACCCTTGTAGTTTGCGAAATGTTTCCCACCGACGCAAGCCCTAAGAAAAATGGACTAATCGCCCTAATCTGCTTGACAAAATCGGGCCCCGCCCATATCAATGCCACGCAATTTACCATATGAAGAAGGCTGTCAGTTGACATGTGCAACAGCCATCCGGTTGTCTATCTGGTCCTGCCTCCAAGACGTGAAGCCGCGCCTTGTGCAGAACACCTTAGTGCACGCTGCCGGCGTGCGGTAAACCCGTTTTGCTTTCATCGCACGCTAAGCCGTGCGGGAGGTTACATCAATGGCTAACAAAGCTTTTAACCCGTTCGAAATGGCACAGACCCAGTTCGACAAAGTCGCCGACCAACTCGAACTGGATCAGGGTCCCCGCGAGTTACTCCGATGGCCCCTCAGAGAATTTGCCTTCAGTATCCCCGTCCACATGGACGATGGTACGGTGCAGGTCTTCCGGGGCTTCCGCGTTCAACACAATGATGCCCGCGGTCCCAGCAAAGGCGGTATCCGCTTCCACCCACAGGAAACTATCGATACGGTCCGCGCCCTGTCGATGTGGATGACCTGGAAATGTGCCGTTGTCGACATTCCCCTCGGAGGCGGCAAAGGCGGCGTGATCTGCGATCCGCACAACCTCAGCCAGCGCGAGCAGGAACAGATATGCCGCGGCTGGGTCAGGCAAATGGCCCGCAACGTTGGCCCCCTTACCGACGTTCCGGCACCCGATGTCATGACCAACGCCCAGCATATGCTCTGGATGCTCGATGAGTTCGAGCATATCCACGGCGCCAAGTACCCCGGCTTCATCACCGGCAAGCCGGTCGGCATGGGCGGGTCGCTCGGACGGACCGAGGCCACCGGATTTGGCGTGGTCTATACCATTCGGGAAGCCCTCAGACATCTGGGGCTGCGCCCCGAGGACACCACCGCCAGTGTTCAGGGTTTTGGCAATGTCGCCCAGTTCGCCATCAAGCTCTACAACCAGCTCGGAGGCACGGTCGTCTGCGTCTCGTGCTGGGACCAGACCGACCAGAAGTCCTACTCGTTCCGCAAGACCGAGGGGATCGTGCTCGACGATGTCCTGGCCATCACCGACCGCTTCGGCGGCATCGACAAGGACAAAGCCAGGGATCTCGGTATCGAAGTCCTCGATGGCGACGCCTGGATTGAACAGGAAGTCGATATCCTCATTCCGGCCGCCCTCGAAAACCAGATCACCGGCGAAACAGCACCGCGCATGAGCAAAAAAGTCCGGCTTATCGCCGAGGGAGCCAACGGCCCCACCACGCCGGAAGCCGATGCCATCATTCAGGATCGCGGGATCTTCGTCGTCCCGGACTTCCTCGCTAATGCCGGCGGGGTCACCTGCTCCTATTTCGAGCAAGTCCAGAGCAACAGCAACTACTTCTGGGAAAAGGACGAGGTACTCGACAAACTTGACCTCAAGATGACCTCGGCCTTCCTGGCCGTCAATGAACTGTCTGTGAAACGTAAACTGTATATGCGCGATGCTGCCTATGTTATCGCCATCGGACGCGTTGCACAGGCCTGTCGCGACCGCGGATGGGTATAACCGCCTCGACATACGATACGAAGCAATACGCAATACAAGACCGCCTCGCCGTAACTGGCGAGGCGGTTTCTTCGCTTGATCCTGACGCCCTCATGACACTAATTACGAAAATTATGTGCCCGATGACCTCAAACAGATACTGAAGCCAGTATGCCCAACCGGGATCCAGTACCAACATGCCGCATAACCCACGTGGTTATTCACCATCTCTGGCGATCGCCGGAGCAGGCCCTGACGACAAGCTCCGCCACCAACGGGGCCTCTCAGACAGAGGTCAGCGCCGGTACGCCGGCGACGCACACCCCCAGCATGCCATCATCGTCACAGTCGATTGCCGTCGATCGCCAGGAGTAATTACCCGATGAACGAAAACAACAACAACAGGTCGATCGAACATGTGCTCGCTCAACTACAGGAGCGCGCCAAGGAACTCAACTGCCTGTATCGAATCGAAGAGATCCTCGCTCAGGAGCACCTGACCCTCGAGGAAGTCTGTCTGGAAATTATCGAGGCCATACCGGACGGATGGAAATTCTCCGAGATCTGCGTCGCCAAGATTGTGCTCGACGGCTCCACCTACACCTCCGAGGGTTTCGTCGAAACCGAGTGGATGCTCAGCGCCGATATCGTCCTGCAGGAGATGGTCATCGGTACCATCAGTGTCTACTATACCGAAAAGGCTCCCCCTGCCGAACACGGTCCCTTCCTCAAAGAAGAGGCCAAACTCATCAGGACGATTGCCGATCGCCTTGCGCACCACGTCCTCCACCATCGAATGAAAACCGCCATCCAGGACTGGGAACATGTCCGAGCCGACTCCCATAAGGGCCCCAGTGAATGGCATGTTGTACTCAGGATGCTGCGAAATACCGACCGCAACCTCTACCTGAGCATCGCCCGCAAAATGCTCAACCACCTGTGCTGGAGCGGTATCTTGGAGGCCGAAAAACTCGTCGAATCCGGCAACGTGAGCGAAGCCCATGATGACAATGATTTCATGGGCGAATCTAACCAGCCCCACGTTCGCCGACCCCTGGCCTTCTCCGAAGAAATGTCAGCCGCTGCCTTTGAGATCGCCGACAAGCATCTGGCCGAGGAGGAAATCCTCAAGCTCATACAGAAATGGATCCAGGAAGACAAAGTCAGCTTCCTGGTTCAGGTGGTCAATCGCAACCTGACGTTGTCCGACGTTGCCGATGCGATCCGCCGCTACCACCACCTCGGGCCACCCGAGGAGGACGAGGCACCCTCACCGGGAAAACATGGTATCGCGGTTTCGCTCATTCGACGTTTCCTGTCCGATCAGTTGGGGTATGTCAACGTCGCCAAACGGTTTATCGGGCTCCGGGATTTCTATCATCTCATCAAGAACGTCGTCTTCTCCACCGAAAGCCACGGCAAGCTCGGAGGCAAAAGCGCCGGCCTGTACCTGGCCGCGCAGATTCTCCGCAAAAAAAGCAGGGACCATGAACTCCTGCGCAATGTCAAAATCCCGCGGACCTGGCATGTCACCTCCGATGTCCTCCTGCATTTCATGCACTACAACAACTTTGACGAGGTCGTCGAACAAAAATACAAGAGCATCAACCAGGTGCGCATGGAGTACCCGCACATCGTGCGCAGCTTCAAGACCGCCCGCTTTCCCAGCGATATCGTCAAAGGCCTGTCGGTGGCACT
>CAZXRO010000078.1:0-10646 GCA_964642435.1 uncultured Ignavibacteriales bacterium | reverse complement strand
AATTGCCGAAGCCGGCAGCCTCACCTATCGCAGACTTGACGAAGAAGCTGTCAATATCGACCTGTCCCAAAGCAGCATCGACACGAGCGAACAGCGTGTCAAGTCGAGCGGCACCAAGTTGGGAAGGGTTCAGACTAAGAATCGCCCTGCCCGATATGCTGTCGGGATCGAAGTGGGTACCCGAGACCTCCATACTGCCCGATAGATCCGACCTGAGCAGCGTGTCACCTTTCAGTAGCGACAGATCCAGGCCGTTCAGCCGCGCCGCCAGATTGTAACGCGGGGCCATGCCAAGTAGACCGCTCACGGTACCATCGACAGTGATCGTCCCTGCCCGAGAGGACAACTCGGAAGAAATCGTGGCCTCTCCCTGATCGTAGTCGGCGGCAACTGAGACTGTATCCCACTCGTAGTCGGATGCTGTGCCATGCGTCAGCCCAGCATTTAGCGAGGCCCGAGCGCTCTCTGGGTCGAACCCTGTGCCATTGACAGTGATAGTCCCTGTCGTGACCGCGTTTAGCGTCGTCATCGCCAGCCACTCACCCCAATTGACTTGCCGCAGTGCGATGGTCGCCTCATAGTGCATGGCGGTCAATACAGAGTCCGTCGCTACTACTGAAAATGGCCACAGCGTACCATTGAAGTCGAGCCGCTGGCCCTGATGCTCGGCTATGATCTCAGCGCGCGCGGTATCGTCATGCAATGTGATATCCATCGAGAACGAGGGTTCGACCGCGAGCTGCAGATCCGGCAACACGAACGCAAACTCCGAGAGCAATAGTGAATCGCTGCGCAAATCAGCCTCGGACCGGCTAAGATCCTCGGGTAAGTAATGCCCCCTTCCGACGAGCTGATTCTGCGCGGTTGTGATTTCGAGGTCGCTCACCGCGATCACGGAATCGTCACGTGCAATGACCGCGGTCAGATCCTGCAATGTGAACTCCGGGCGGTCGGTTCGAAAGCGCAGACTCTGGATAGAAACACGTTGATTGTTGTCGGTGATCTTCGCAGCAGCCTCAAAATTCAGTTGCGACACCCGCGAAGGGATTGGCGGATCGGCACCTTCGATTTGAACCGATCCTGCATACAGAGCCGCTTTCTCAATGATGATATCAAATGGCACACCACCGTCCTCTGAACCACCGGGTGCGGACTCTGGTGCATCGGTGGTGTCATCTTCGGTCAACCCGGCAGCATTCCACTCACCATCGCTGTCCTGTCTGAGCCATACGCGGGGAGTATCGACAGCGATCAAATCAATCTCGAGTACACCGCTTAACAGGGCCCAGGGTGAGTAACTGGCTCTCACCGAGCTGATACTGAGCACAGAGTCACCATAAAGCGTGACAGCGATATCTTCGAATTCGGCGGAGAATAGCATCGATCCACTCAGGCCGCCGATGGAGACCCGAGCGCGAAGAGCATCGTTGGCCGCCTGCTCAAGTCGGCTTCGGACCTCCTTCTTGAACCAACTCGTCTGGGTCAGCAGTCCCGCGACAACGATGAGTGCAAGAACACCGCCTACAACATAGAGCGGGATGCGCCACCAGAGTTTGCTGCGAGAAGAAGAACTACCTGATTTGCTTGCCTTACGCATGGATCAGAAGGCCTCCCCCACACTGATATGGAACTGCCAGGTGGACTCGGTATCCCAAACCGGACGGGCAGCATCGAGGCGCACCGGGCCGATCGGCGTTGCATAGCGAAGCCCCAATCCGGGCGAGTAGCGCAAGTCGCCCAGAGCGACCTGGCGCATTTCACGCCACACATTACCGGCATCCATGAACACAGCGCCGCTGAAATTCCAAAACAGCGGATAGCGCAGTTCTACCGCCATCTCGAGCAGTCCGTTGCCACCAAGCGGCCTTGTATCGCTCATCGGCCCAAGTTCCGCTCGGGGCCAGCCGCGCACCGATTGACTCCCGCCGGCGAAGAACCGATCTTCGACCGGGACGAACTCCGAAGGATCAAATGACTCGATAGCACCAGTTTTCAGCCGTGATGCTATGACAACGCCCATGACCGCGTAGTAATGCCGCGCCTCCAGCAGCACACTCGTGAAATGGTACTTACTCCCCAGATCAAGACCGCTGAGCTTCCAGGTAGCGATGAGCCGTGATCCACTGTTCGGCGAAAACAGTGGCCTGGAATCGTCGCGGGTAGCACCGAAAATCACGCTGGACTTGCTGTAGAATCCCTCGAACTCCGACGTTGTAAGCTCTGCTCTGGCAATGCTACCACGATCGAGCTCGACCTGCTCGAACACGTATCTCGCCGATGCGTCAAGGTCTCTGTTGAACTGATGCCTGATTTCGATATCACCGCCGTACCGATTGACCGTATATCCAGGCTCGGTCTGCCGTCTGATAAAAGGGCTAATCGAAGCGCTTGTGTGCGGAGTCAAAAATGCAGGCTGGGTCCAACTGATATCAACATGGTAGGGCTCCAATGCTGAGTGCCGGACCATAAGCTCAAGGCGCCGTACTTCCCCAAGAAAACCGATAAGCCGTGTCTTATTATGCGCACGAAACTCCTCTTCGCGACCGTAGCCGACACCGAACTCAGTGCTCAGCCGAGGAGCTTCATCCACTTGAATGTGAACCGGCACGCGGTCACTCATCGAGGAATCAATCGTCGCGGTCACCGTTACGACACGAAAAGCACCCAATCCGTAGATCCAGTCCTGTGTCCGACTCAGTAAGCCCTGCTGATAACGCTGTCCACCTTTGAACGCGAGCTGTTTGAGAATGATATCTGTTGGCACGTTCTTATTGCCGCTGACAGTGACCTCGCCAAACGCTGACAACGGTCCCGGATTCACGAGCCAGGTGATCCCGACAGTCATCGCGGATGTGTCGACATCAAGGCGCGGCGTTGACCTGACATACGGATAGCCGTGATCTGCGAAGAAGTCAGTCAACCTGCGACGGTCCTGTTCCACCAACCTGTCCCGGAACCTGACGCCCGAAGACAGTTGCAGCCTGCCTCGAACCACTTGAAGGAGCGAGTCAGTTTCACTCATTGAATCACGGCCGCTAGCCGTATCAGATCGTGGTTCCGATTCGAGAACGATAGTATCGACGACAACCGGAGTTCCCTCAACAATCACAAACGTGACCTTAGCCTGCTGATCGCCCTCGTTCACATCCAGGATGGGTTGCCTGATGTCGACATTGAGAAAGCCCTGTCGCTGGTAATAGCGGGTTAGCCGCTCCATATCTGCTTCAAGAGCATCGCGGCTGTAGATGAAGTCCTCTCCGCCAGAGAACAGTCCGAGCAAACCACCGGTCCCGTGCATAGCTATCTGCTCAGAAAGCTGCCCATCACTGAGCGCCTCGTTGCCACTGAAGCTGACCTCGGTAACAACATATCCATCCTGGGCACGCGGTGTCGAGATAACCCACAGCAACAGGAACACTGCCAGGAGCAGTTGTCGCACAGGCTTGGAGCATATATGGGACACGGCAGTAACTTGCATCTACCATCTCAAACAGGGTGCGCTGTTTCAGGTTCCGATTGGGTGCCGTCTCTACCTGGCAGCCTCCCCATACTAACCGTTGTCTGATCACTCGGCAAGATGGATTATCTTCCCGGCTATCCGACTTTGTACCCCCTGTCGTTCACGCCGGACCCTTCTACAGCACGAACCAAATGAGGCTTTCTTTGTTACGGAAGCAGAGCCCAAGATTCGGGGTGCTGACTATACCCGAGCTGATGTCGAATTCCAATTGAAGGAGCAGATCCTAATGAGCGAAACCATCACAAGATACAAAGCCTCTGCAGTTATCTTCATTCTTGTGCTTGTGACACCGCTGGTGGCCTTGTCCTATTCCGATGCTGAACCGCTGGGGATTGCCATGGAGAACTACGACTACCCCTACCCCGTCCAGTTCTTCCCACTGGAGATTGAGGGCAAAGACGTTCGCATGGCTTACATGGACGTGCCGCCACTAAGCACACCTAACGGGAAGACTGTAGTACTCATGCACGGCAAGAACTTTTTCGGAGCGTATTGGGATCAGACAATCGATGCCCTCGCCGGCGAAGGTTTCCGGGTGATTGTTCCGGATCAGATTGGATTCGGGAAGTCATCAAAACCCGATATTCACTACTCCTTCCACATGCTCGCCCGCAACACTCGCTTGCTCCTGGATACGCTGGGGGTGGATAGCGTTGCTGTCGTCGGACATTCGATGGGTGGCATGCTGGCGACGCGGTTTGCCCTGATGTATCCGGTGTTTACTACCAGCTTGACTCTGGAGAATCCGATTGGACTCGAGGACTATCGCTTCAAGGTGCCATATACACCGCTGGAGCAGGTCTATGCCGGTGTTCTGGCCTACACGCTTGAAGGGCTCCGCAACTACCACAAGACATATTATGTCGAATGGAAGGACGAATACGAGACCTACGTACGAGTGCATTGGCGCTGGACCCTCTCGGGCGAGTATCCGCGATTGGCCTGGGCTTCAGCCCTGACCTTTGAAATGGTCTACACACAGCCGGTCGTACACGAGTTTGGACTGCTTCAAGTACCAACATTGCTGGTAATCGGCCAAGAAGACCGGACGACCCTGGGGCGGGGTTCGGTTGCTCCCGAGGTGCTCGCAACCCTTGGCCAGTATCCTGAGCTTGGCAAGGCCGCCGCCGAGGCCATTCCGAATGCCACTTTGGTCGAGTTGCCACGGGTTGGGCACATTCCTCACTTCGAGGCCACTGAGCGATGGCTGGAGGAACTCTTAACGTTTCTCCAGTAGTAGTTTCGTGGCCGAGTCTGCCAAAGCGCGAATAATCCTTGCCTCCGTGAAGTATACTCGGCAGAATGAACCAACAATCGTCCGATGGGAATCCTTCCCACTCACCAACAGGAGTAACGTATGCCCTTTTGTCCGAAATGCCGCTTCGAATACAACGCCGGAATCACCAAATGCCCCGATTGCGACCAGGAACTGGTCGAGTCGCTCCCGGAGACCAATGAGGCGGCAAGAGAATACGATGAGTGGGTTGCCCTGGCCCGGCTCACATCACATCAGTACGCAGAGATGATTCAGGACTGCTTGCGCAATAAGGATATACCTGTCGTTATCCAATCCGGGACCGGGCACTTCGGCATCACCGGCCAAATGGGGATGTCATCGGCACGTCCTATCGGCGGTGGATACACCGTCATGGTACCGGTGGAGTTCGTTGTCCGGGCAGATACCGAAGGCAGCGCCATCCTCGGCGATGATTGGACCAAGTCTCGCCTTGTGGACATCGACGAGACCTCCGACGACTGACATCAACCGCTAATACCGCAGTTTCAACAACGAGAAAGGCAGGCCACTTCTGGCCTGCCTTTGGCGTCTATCCATGTGTGCATCTGAACTCAACCGTGACTACGGACACGTCACGGTCTGCGACCCGCCCAAAAACAGAATATCCACAGCATCCGTAACATCCTGAATATTGATCGCTCCATCGCCGTTGAAATCAGCCTCATTGGGACATCCCGGCCCGGCGCCGCCCGAGAAGACATATGCTACCAAATAGGTTACATCCTGGACATTGAAACTGTCGCTGGGATCTCCATCGACATTGCCGGGATAGTCCAGACAACAGCAGGCATCACCGACACCATCACCGTCAGTGTCGAACTGGTCGGGGTTATGTACGCCCGGGCAGTTGTCGTCGGCATCGGCAACGCCGTCCCCGTCGCTGTCCGTACCCTGCTCACACTCGTAAGCGAAGACGCGGACATGATCAATATTCCATCCACAGTAGTTCCAGATGCCATCGGTCGTACCCATTGTCCAGCGGAGGTAGACGGTGCTCTGGTCATCGGCCCATTGGGAAATGTCATACTCCAACTCGGTCCACTGGTAGTCGGTTACCTCTGAAGTATTCTCCCAGATAGTGTGCCACGTGCTTCCATTGTTGGCTATCTGCAGGTAAGCGTGATCATACGAGGGTTGCTCGACGCCTAACCAGCGCCAGAACTTGAGCTTCACGCCGCTCAGGCCGCTGCAGTCGATCACGGGGCTGAAGAGATGTCGCTCAGACAGATTGCCCGGATAGTCTCCGTTCAGATTGTAGCCGGCGACATTCTCTCCGACGACACCAGAGTTCGGATCAGGCCCACCGTAGGCACCGCCACCGCCAGTTGGTACACCGCGCGCCCAATCGGGCTCGTAAATCCAGCCCAGGTCAGACTCAAAATCGTCTTCAAACACAGTAACCAACTGCGTGGCAATCGGCACCCGATGTGGCGATGATGGTTCAGTATCGTACATCGTTCCCCCGGTTGCCTCATCTGCGGTCACGTAGTACTCAGCATACAAATGATCGCAACCAAACGCCGGCAGGACCGCTTCGTACATGCCGCCACCCACATTCACCAGTGATGCTGCCGTCCACGCGGCATTCAGCGAAGTTCGATAGTGTATCTGCTCACTGCCCGGGACAATGCTGCCACCCGTGGCTGGCTCGATCTGAACGTCGATCACAGCCGACTGGTCCGGGAGGATGTATTCCGGTTGACCACCCGGATAGCTGAAGTACACTCCCGGTGTGGGGACATACACCTCGCTGACCTGATACGCCGTCGCCAGCGAGGCCTGCACTATGCGCCGATGATACGTGAAGTCCATGTAGGACGTGGAGTCCCGATAGGTGTGGTACACCGACGAGAAGTTGTACTCGATAAGAAACACGACGTCATAACCGTTCTGTTGAAATGGATAATGGTCTGAATAGGCACTGGTGCCACTGAGAACACCACTGAGTCCAACACCGCTCAGCGAATCCGCAAGGTCAACCCACAGGTTCGGCCAGGTAAGGTCGGAGCCATGATAGACCTTGACGTCATCGACATTCCCCTCGTACCCAATCATATCCATATTTAGCATCATCACAATGCTATCGCCGCGCGCGGCAGCTTCGTCGGCATAGTGCCAGGATCCGTGCAAGCCCTGTTCCTCGCCTGTGAAAAGTACGAAAACGTAGGTCATCTTCGTGTCAACATCCTTAAGCACCCTGGCAATCTCCAGGACGCCGGCTGTGCCAGAGCCATTGTCATCAGCTCCCGGAGAGCCGCTCACCGCGTCGCGATGCGCGCCGACTACTATGTGATGGTCTGGATAGTCAGTACCGATCTTGTACGCCACCACGTTCTGCACCGGATTCCCACTGTAGACAAAGCTGTCGAGGACGACTGAATCATATCCGTAGTCCTGTAGTTTTCCCATGACAAAGTCGCGGCCCATTTCATCGCCTGCAGAACCGGTCACTCGTGGCGGGAACGATTGAAGCGTCAGGACCATCTGTTCCAACGAATCGAGACTTACCAGATCAACCAATGAGTCCAGATCCGCTGCCAGTGCTGCGCGAGACAGATCCAGCACCGGCGGTCGATTGTAGCGGATCACCAGATTGTGGGTCAGAACCGGAGCCAATCCGTTGGCTTCGCCGGGGACACCCGCGCCCTCGACTCGGTAGAGCCGAACTCCGGCGTCCTCATAGATAACGGGATACTTGCCCGCATTCGCGTTGTCGAGCGCGATATCAATGGCCGTAGTCCGGCGATCAACATCATCGGCGATAAAGCTGTAGTTCAGGCCTGACTGCCGAAGTGACTCAATTACCGTGGGTTGAGTCAGTATCAGATAGCCGGAATTGACCTTCAAGAACGGGTCGATATCAAGCTGTCTGGCGATTCTGGCGTCAGTTTCACTCTGGATTTCGACATGATACAGGTCCGATGCCACCGCAGGCATAGCCGCGACAACGGTCAGCAGCAGAAGACATAGCAGAAATGCGCGCATGATGAGTACCTCTTGGAAAAGGACTTGTGACCGGTCAGCGATTGTCAGTAGCTTCCTGCGGGCCAGCTTGGTATGTTAATGCTCGACAGGCCACAGAGCTGGACGTTGACTGATAAAAACACCTCTCTTTGGCGGATAAGAACATCCATTAACTAATCTACAATGAGTCGCCGAAATGTCAACTCAAATGGCCTCGATTCGCTGTCTGAGCAAATAGTATTGGTCCTGCAACGTATACCCTGCGGACGAGTTGCAACATACGGACAGGTAGCTGCGCTGGCCGGCAATCCACGAGCAGCGCGACAGGTGGCCCGAATTCTGCACAGCAGTTCACGACGACTACAACTCCCGTGGCACCGCGTTGTGAATGCACAGGGCAGAATTGCCCTGCCTGCACTGGCCGGCCGTGAACTGCAAATGTCGCTGTTGAGAAACGAGGGAGTCATTGTCAGCGACACCGGTCGAGTCGAGCTTGAACACTATCAGTGGTCGGCTCCATAGGCCGGAAACCGCAATGAGAAACACCACAATTCGGTTGCGCACTTGGTGGAGTTGTCTGATATTTAGGGCTCGTGATATACGAGACGTGTATCTGTTGGGCACTTCTGAGCACATACGACTCTGATTCTCCCGAGCACCGGAGGATCGTGAGATCGTAAGCCTGAGCGAATACGGAGCAAATTGCCATGCCTTCCCATGACTGGCGACATAGCGACTCTGCTGCCAATGATGCCGAGCGGCTTAGACTCCAATATGAGCGTACGCCTGCCATGCTGCATACAATTGATGCCGATGGCCGGATCATCGCCGTCACCAACCTCTGGCTGGAGAGAATGGGTTACGACCGCAGCGAGGTCATTGGACACAACTTGGTCGACTTCGTGAGTGACGAATCCCGTCACATGATCGAGCAGGACCTGTTGCCCACCGTTCTCCGGGCTGAATCTCTCGACGATGTACCGTGTCAGATGGTTACAAAGAGCGGGCGTATGATCGATGTATTGATGTGCGCCCACGGCGAGTTCGACAATGACGGCAATATGATCAGGGTTCTGACCGTGCTGACCGATGTTGCCCGACAGCAGAGAGCCGAGCGAGTCCTCCGCGATATGGCACGTCGCCACAAGGAGTTCGTTGATTCGGCACCCGTTGCCATAGCTATCGATGACATCCGAGGGCGGATGCGCTACTTCAACCAGCACTTCCTCGACCTGTTCGGATACTCCCGGGCTGAAATGCAGGACATGGACTTTTCGGACTTAGCGCATCCGGATGACAAACAGGAACAGCTTGCACTTCATCGTCAGCGGCTGGCGAGTCTGCACCGCCCCGCAAGCTATGAATTCCGGGCAGTCCATAAGAATGGCCATGTTATCCATGTGGCGGTCGAGTGCGCATTCATCATAGTCAACGGCAAGGCAGTTGCGGCTCGTTCGCACCTGTGGGATATCACGGCCCTGCGTCAGACGCAACAGGAATCGGGCGTCAGCAAGTCCCGCCTGCAGCCAATGCTCGATGGTGCCGCGGATCCGATCATTATCCACAACTTCGACGGACACATCCTCGATGTCAACGACGAGGCATGCCGGAGTCTGGGCTATGCGCGCAATGAACTCTTGCATCTCAACATCACGGACATCGATCATACACCGCTGCCTGACGCATTGGTAGACCTGCAAGGCAATAGCCTGCCCGGGCAGGTAAGTAGGCCCAGTGTGTACCATAGCAAAGACGGCACCTCTCGCTCCGTGCAGGTCAGCTACAGCACGATTGACCTTGACACCGGCCCCATTGTGCTGGCGCTTGCTCGTGACACTTCTGTAGGGCATCGACTCCCCGTCGACTTTGAGGCTGCCGCTGAACGGTTGAGGGCCATTCTTGACAGCACCCACCAGAGCTTCGTTCTCACTGACACCATCGGTCGCATTCAGACCTTCAACGCAGCCGCAGACACAATGGCTGTCCGCCTGACCGGTTCTCACATGAAGGCGGGAGCTGATGTTCGCCGATACATACTTCCCAGCTACCGCAGGAAGTTTGAACGAGACTTTTCATCCGCCCTGGTTGGGCGAGAAGTTATCAGCGAGCACACCTACACTGATACCGTCTCGCGGTCCGATGTATACTTGCGTATGGCCTTTCACCCGGTAGTGTCCCGACGGGGTCAGGTCATGGGAGTGTGTGTCAACATGACCGACCTGACCGAACAGCTGCACCGCCAGATGGAGGAGATCAATCGGCAGAAGCTGGACTCTGTCGGCCTGATGGCGGGCGGTCTGGCACGCGACTTCGACGATCTGCTCACTGGCATTCTTGGCAACCTGGCCCTGGCGCTATCAGAGTTGGATGAGGCGACGCCGCTATACCGAGAGCTGGCCACGGCCGAGGATCTCGCACAGCGTGCCCAGTCATTGACCTCCAGGCTGAAGACGTTTGCCAACGGCGGCGCCCCGGCGAAGACACCAACGGATATTGAGCCATTGGTCCGAGAGGCTGCCAGGAAAGCCCTCGCTGGCTCTACCTTAGAGCCAGAATTTAGCTTTGAGCAGGAGCTATGGCCTGTGTTAACCGATTCTGTCCGCTGCAAGCAAGCAATCGCAAACATTCTCCAGAATGCCATCGATGCCTCGGGCAGCGACGCCACTGCCGTGAAGATCGAGGTCACGAATTGCACGGTAGGACCGCAATCACCCCATGGGCTTACGACGGGCCGCTATGTCCTGCTGGAGTTCATCGACTACGGTTGCGGGATCAGGCAGAGTGATCTTCCTCGCGTCTTCGATCCGTTCTTCACAACACGTGCCGACCGCAGCGGGCTCGGTCTGTCCACCGCTTATTCCATTG
>CAZXRO010000077.1:0-10701 GCA_964642435.1 uncultured Ignavibacteriales bacterium | reverse complement strand
GCGCTTATCAAGGACCGCTTCGGCAACCCCCTCGGTGACCACACCCTGACGCTCACCGCCACCGGCGGCTCAGTAGTCCCTGGGACCGATACCAAGCATACCAACGCCTATGGTGAGGCCACCGGCTTCCAATGGACTGCCCCCGCTGGCGAGGGTAAGTACACCGTGACCGTCATCGATGGTGATCCCAGGGGCGGCATCACGCTCAGTACCGACGTGACTGTCGAGGTCCCCGAATAGATCTTAGCCGGAATCGACTCATTCCAAGCCGCCGGACATGCCGTCCGGCGGCTTTTCTATCTCCACCACAAGCAGCAGATAGCATATCCCCATTGATCTGTCCACCGAATATGGTTAGATTCAGTCTATGCCCAGACTTGTCCGACAAGAACCCGCCACACAGTCCATCGTGACGGCCATCAATGAGTGTGCCTCGAATCATCCTGAGGCAACCGCCCTGGCCGGCAACGGCGGCAAGGGTACCCGCTACTCCTATGCCGAGATGATCGATGCCGTCAGGCGCCTTGCAGGAGGACTGATCGCCCAGGGTCTCGTGGATCCCAGCGAAATCGGACTGCTCAGCGAGAATCGACCAGAATGGCCCATTGCCTATCTCGCCATTCTCGCCGCCGGAGGTACCGTCGTACCCATCGATGCCAATCTCAATCACGCTGAGATTCGCCAGCTCATCAGCCGGGCCGGCTTGCGGGTTGTCTTTGCCTCGGCCAGGTTTACCAACCTGCTCGCCGAACACCCGGATTCACCACGGGCAATCAGCCTCGAGACCGATCAGCCCGACAGCTGGAAATCCGTCTGCAGCGACAAGCCGCTCATGCCGCTCTCCGCGCCGGCCTCGACCGCCGTCCTCATCTACACCTCCGGCACCACTGGACTGCCCAAGGCTGTCGAGCTTACCCACGCCAACTTGCTGGACAACATCGATTGTATCGGCCAGTCACTGCACTTCGGCCCCGAAGACAGATTCCTGTCCATTCTGCCACTACACCACACCTTCGAGGCTACCTGCGGCTTCCTGACACCCCTCACGCGCGGTGCATCGATTGTCTATGCCCGGTCACTCAAGTCCAACGAAATCCTGGAAGACATCGGCACCAATCAGGTGACTATCATGTGCGGTGTCCCATTGCTGTTCGAGAAAATGTACCAGTCCATGCGGCGCCGTATCGCCCGGGCACCGGCACCCCGACGAGCCCTCTTCCGGCTCCTGTATGCCGCCTCTGAACTGGGTTGGTCCCTCAACCGAAAGTGGGGTAAGGTGCTGTTTCGTTCATTGCGCAACAAGGCCGGGCTGGGTACTCTGCGCATGTTCGTCTCCGGCGGGGCCGCCATGCCGCCCCACATCTCCCGGTTCTTCAACATGCTTGGCTTCGACCTTATGCAGGGCTATGGCCTGACCGAATGCTCACCGGTCGTCAGCGTCAACCGGCCCGAGAACA
Organism: uncultured Ignavibacteriales bacterium; assembly: GCA_964642435.1. Taxonomy (GTDB): domain Bacteria; phylum Zixibacteria; class MSB-5A5; order GN15; family FEB-12; genus WJKG01. The sequence continues at coordinate 9,244 of CAZXRO010000077.1, read as the reverse complement.
TTCGCTTCGGTTCGGTCGGGCCCCCCCTGGTTGGTCTGGACGTGCGTATCGACAAGCCCGGTCCCGATGGTGTCGGCGAGATCTGTGTCAGCGGTGGCAGTGTAACCCCGGGCTATCGGGATAATCCGATCGAAACCGCCCGGCTGATCCGCCAAGGATGGCTGCATACCGGCGATTTGGGGCGTCTCACCGATGGTCATCTGTGGATCACCGGCCGCGCCAAAAACCTCATTGTCACCGCCGCTGGCAAGAACATCTATCCCGAGGAAATCGAGGAAAAACTGATCGCCTCCGATCTCATCCTCGAGGCTGTCGTTTTCGGTCGTAAGCGCGACAAAGCCTCCGCAGGCGAGGATGTTCACGCCGTCATCGTGCCCGACGTCGAAACCGTCGCACTGCAACTCCAGACAGCTGCTGAATCCGTCACGCTTGAGTCAGCCCGCCCGCTTATCGATGCCGAAGTGCACCGGGTCAACGCTGAAATGGCTGCCTTCAAACGAATCGCCGGCTGGAGGGTACAACTGGAAGAACTGGAAAAGACATCGACCCAAAAGGTAAAACGATTCGTCTACCACTAACAGGGAGTAGCCGTGGTCAAGACTCAGGAACTGAAACTGCACGAAACCCACACCGGCGACATCCTCGACATAACCGGCGGATTGGCCGAGGCCGTCAAACAATCCGGGATCTCCTCCGGAACCATCACCGCTTTCTGCCCGGGTTCCACCGGCGGCATTACCACCCTCGAGTATGAGCCCGGCCTTCAGAAAGATCTGCCGGAATTCTTTGAGAGCATTATCCCCTCGAACCGGCCATACCACCACGATGAAACCTGGCACGATGGCAACGGTTTCTCCCACGTCAGAGCAGCCCTCATTGGACCCGATATCACCGTGCCCTTCGTCTCCGGCCAACTCACGCTCGGCACCTGGCAGCAGGTCGTCTTTCTCGAATTTGACAACAAACCCCGTCAGCGCCGACTGGTGCTGCAAATCATCGGAGAATGACTCTCATGATCAATGCTCTGGAGCGCATCGACAGCAAGGTCCGCCTGCTCCGCCAAACCAGGCTTCCTGCCGAGGTTGTCTATGATGACCTCGATGATTACCGCGACATCATCGCGGCCATCAAGTGTCTCGATGTCCGGGGTGCGCCGGCCATCGGCATCGCTGCTGCCTATGGCCTTGCCTTGGCGGCTCAACAACACAACGTCCAGGATATCGAGCACCTCTCCACCCTCGCCGAGGAAATCAAGATCGCTCGCCCTACCGCCGTCAATCTGGCATGGGCGGTTGATCGCGTCATGACCCGGATCAGGCAGGAAAAACCGCAGGGCATCGAGGCCGTTTTGTCTCTGCTCTGGAGTGAGGCAGAGGCTATCCACGAGGAGGACCGACGCCTCTGCCAGGCCATTGGCGAACACGGAGCAACCTTGATCCCGGACCATGGCCGAATCCTCACGCACTGCAACACCGGCGCCCTGGCCACCGGCGGTATCGGCACAGCGCTCGGTGTCATCTACACCGCCCACCAGCAGGGCAAGCAGGTACACGTTTTCGCCGATGAAACCCGACCCTTGCTCCAGGGAGCACGACTCACCGCCTGGGAACTTATGCAAGCCGGCATCCCGTGCACACTCATTTGCGACAGCACCGCTGCCATGCTGATGCAGCAGGGCAGGGTAGACCTGGCCATCGTTGGAGCTGACCGCATCACCGCCCGTGGCGATGTTGCCAATAAGATCGGTACCTACAGCGTTGCCGTCTCCTGTAAACATCATAACATACCGTTCTATGTCGCGGCCCCGTACTCGACTTTCGATGATTCCCTGACTTCCGGCAGCGAAATCACTATCGAGGAACGCCATGCCGACGAGATCACGCGCGGGTTCGGCCCCCGGACTGCCCCGGAGGACATCGATGTCTTCTCGCCCGCCTTCGACATCACTCCCAAAGAACTCGTCTCCGGCTACGTCACCGACCAGGGCATCCAGCCCGGTGGACGTCCCTGATCAGGCCGACAGGAGCAATACCCCCTGATAAACCTTGCCCTGGATTCCGCCGATTAGTTACATAGTGACTACACCCGAACAGCGAGTCCATACAGACCGATGCCAGCAACGATCCGACAGAAAAAGGCCCTGCGCGCCCTCAATTACGACCTCTTTGAGGTTGAGCGTATTCAGCCACCGGCTCCGGCGACTATGTACGCCCACCTGCAGGATCAGTTGGTTCAGGAACGTCATCGGCAGGAGAGATATCTCCAGCCGGACCGAAAGCAGCGGCCGGATAGTGTACTGCCATCTATCGAAGAACTCTACAGCCTGTTTGACCGACTCAATTGGCAGTACTTTGAGGGTAGTCTGCCGCCGGTGAAAATTGAATATTCCCCCCGTATGACCAGCGCCGGTTCCTACACACCCGCCAGACGCGTCATCAAGGTCGGACTTAAGTACCACCGGCTCTTTCCTGAAGAAGTGGAGGATACACTCAAGCATGAAATGATCCACATCCGCCACTTCCGGCACAACGCCGCCTTCAAGGCCGAGGCGCGAAGACTCGGGGCCTCGCTGAAAGCCCGCTCGCATCCGTCGCTGCGACGCTCCCCAAAGTATGTGTACGTGTGTCCTGTGTGTGCTCGGAGTTTCCCGCGGCAGAAACGATTGGTGATGGCCTCCTGCGGATACTGCTCGAGCGGTGGTCGATATGATCCCCGGTACAAGCTCAAGCTGCTGACGAGCAAGGCTCGCCAGCGCCGTCAATCATCCTAAGCTCCGCTCGGCTCTTTCTCCAGGCTCTCCACCACATCGTCAGGGATTGCATCCATCACCTTGTCCAGCAGGGGAGTGCAAGCTACCAGCGATTCCAGATTCCCACCGGCCGTGAAGTGACGCACCAGGCGAAGTAACACCAGCTGGGGATTCCCGGTACAACTGACAATATGCCCATCCTTGGACACTCCCAGCCCCGCCTTTTTAGCCAGCTCGAACGCTTGCTCCTCTCCAACACTCTTTGCCTGCGTCTTGATGGCTTCCTCAAATAGCTTCAAATACGTCTCCATTGCGCCTCCTTGGCCGATTTCTCAAACATGCTCTTCCATTGGTAGTATCGGCTCGATCCCATATCTGCTGAAGCCGTACCCCGCGAAATCGTCCGCTGCCGCGAAAACCCGGAACATTTTGACCCCGCTCGTACTTTATGGATGGAAAAGATCAACTATTACGACACAACGCAATCACGAAAGGAACGTTGATAGCTATGCCGAGAATTAACGATCCCGCTCCGGACTTCACAGTCAACGCCTACCACGACGGAAATGTTACAAAGGTCAGCCTGAATGACTACAAGGGAAAATGGGTCGTTCTGTTTTTCTATCCAGCCGACTTCACCTTCGTTTGCCCCACCGAACTGGGCGAAATGGCCGACCACTATGAGCAGTTCAAACAGCTCAATTGCGAGGTGCTCTCAGCCTCAACCGATACCGAGTTCACCCACAAGGCCTGGCACGACACCTCGGAAACAGTAAGGAAGATCAGATTTCCGATGCTGGCCGACCCGACCGGTCGTCTCTCCCGGGACTATGACGTCATGATCGAGAAAGAGGGCCTGGCCCTGCGCGGTACCTTCATTATCGATCCCGATAGTGTCCTGAAGTCATACGAAATCAATGACAACTCCATCGGCCGCTCCGCCGAGGAACTGATCCGCAAGATTCAGGCCGCGCAGTTCGTTCGTGAGCACGGCGGGGAAGTCTGTCCGGCCAGCTGGAAACCGGGCAAGGAGACCCTCAAGCCGGGCATGGATTTGGTCGGTAAAATATAGCTTTCGCTTGTCGCATCGAAGCGACAGCGTATCACCTGCGAGAACATTGTAACAGATCAGGCGCCCTAAAAACGGGGCGCCTTCTGTTTGCGGTCCCGACCCGAACGCGCTATCATGCGACGGTTAAACAACTTGAGCGAATTGCCGATGTATTATCAGGGTCACCAATCATCGGATAGCTTTTTTAGACTATCTCCTTGACAAGCTTCACCTTTATGGTATATTTGGTGGCTCTTGACTATACGGTAATCCGATAAATTTACGGGATACGGTAATATACGATGAAGACCTTCATTCCGAAGATTGACCCGAACCACCGCAAGTGGTGGGTCGTCGACCTGCAGGACGCTATCCTCGGCCGCTGTGCCGTAAAGGTAGCCACTGTCTTGCGAGGCAAGCACAAACCGATATTTACGCCCCATCTGGACACCGGCGACCATGTCGTTGTTATCAACGCCGACAAGGTGCGGATCACCGGCTTGAACAAGCCGCGACAGATGAAGTATTATCGGTACTCGGGCTACCCCGGTGGCCTGCGCGAGACAACGTTCGAACGACAGATGCGCAAGCGTCCGGAACTCACCTTCCACGCCGCGGTCCGTCGAATGCTGCCCAAGAATCGCCTGGGACGCAAAATGTTGAAGAAATTGCATGTCTACGCCGGTCCGGAGCACCCGCACCAGGCGCAGCAACCAGAACCGCTAAAGGTGGACTAAAGAGATACTAAGGCATGGCTGAAAACACATTTGCTGCAACCGGTCGTCGCAAAGACGCCGTGGCGCGGGTCGCGATCGTCCCCGGTAAAGGGGAGTTCCAGATCAATGGCCGCCCCATGGACCAATACCTGACTCGTCAGACGCTGGCAGCCTACGCCCGTCAACCCCTTGAGGCCCTCGAAATGACCGGGCGCCTCGATATTCGCTGCCAGGCAAAAGGCGGCGGACTCTCAGGGCAAGCGGGTGCCGTTCGACTGGCTCTCAGTCGGGCACTGGCCGCGATGGACGAAAGCGTACGACCGACCCTGCGCAAGGCCGGATTACTGACTGTCGACTCCCGCAAAGTGGAGCGGAAAAAATACGGTCAGCCCAAGGCCCGCAAACGCTTCCAGTACTCGAAGCGCTAATATGAATAGTTGTCTCCGCCCCAAAAACGGCGGAGACAGTAAACAGTCCCGGCCGACCGAATCGTGGGTCCCGCAAATGTGGGTGCGATTCGGGACGACTCCGGGGTGATGTCTAACCCAAACATCAGGAGCCCTCATGGTCTCTCCCGAAATCCAGGAATTACTGAAAAATGGGGTGCACTTCGGCCACCAGACGCGCCGTTGGAATCCCAAGATGAAACCCTTCATCTTTGCCGCTCGCAATGGTATCTATATCATTGACCTCCAAAAGACCGTCAATGCCCTCGAACAGGCCAAAAAGAAGATCCGCGAGGTTATCCAGCGCGGTCGCCCCATTCTGTTTGTCGGTACCAAGAAGCAGGCGAAGACCGTTATCGAGGAAGAAGCCCCGCGCTGCGGCGCCTTCCACGTCACCGAACGCTGGCTGGGCGGCATGCTCACCAACTTCAACACCATCAAGAACTCTATCAAAAAGCTCAAAGACATCGAGCAGATGAGGGAAGATGGAACGCTCGAGAAATTCACGAAAAAAGAACGCTCGCGCATAGAGAACGATGCCGGCAAGCTCCGCAAGGTGCTCGGTGGCATCAAGGAAATGAGCTATCTGCCGGGATTGATGGTTGTCGTCGACGCCAAGAAAGAGAAAATCGCCGTCGCCGAGGCCAACAAACTCAATATCCCGATCATCGCCATCCTCGACACCAATGCCGATCCCGATCCGATCGATTTCCCCATCGCTGGCAACGATGACTCGATCAAGTCTATCCGGGTGCTCCTGCGACGACTGGTTGACTCGGCTGTCGAAGCGCGAAGCAGCGTCACTCAGGAGGAAATCGAGGCGACGGTTGAAAAGGAACGCGAAGTCCCGGTCAGGACCTACACCAGCAGTGAGGATGAAACCGAACAGAGCGCTCAGGCGGAAGCCACCCCCAAGCCTGAAGAACAGGCCAGCCCGGTAAAAGCCGAAACCCCGGCACCGGAGCAAAAGAAAGAAGAAGAAAAGTAAGCTTCAGCGAAACAGGTATACGATCTCATGGAAATCACAGCGAAGATGGTCAAGGATCTCCGGGAAAAAACCGGAGCCGGTATGATGGACTGCAAAAAGGCCCTGGCTGAGGCCGGCGGTGACTTCGAAAAGGCCGTGGTTGTACTGCGCGAACGCGGTGTGGCCAAGGCCGCCAAGAAGGAAGGTCGGGCGACGGCGGAGGGCGTTATCTCAAGCTATATTCATCCCGGCGACAAGCTGGGAGTGCTGCTGGAAGTCAACTGCGAAACCGATTTCGTGGCCCGCACCGATCAGTTCAAACAGTTCGTTCATGATCTGGCGATGCACATCGCCGCCGCCGCGCCACTGTGTGTCGACCGAGAAGAAATCGATCAGGACATGATCAACGAGGAACGAGGAATCTATCGCCAGCAGGCCCTCAACGAGGGCAAGCCGGAGAAGATCGTCGATAAGATCGTCGATGGCAAAATTGACAAGTACTACTCCGAGGTCGTCCTGCTGGAGCAGCCGTTTGTCAAAGACGATGACAAGACCGTCGCTGACTTCATCAAGGAAACGGTAGGGTCCCTCGGCGAGAACATCAAGGTCTCCCGGTTTGCCAGATTCCGCCTTGGGGAGTAGTGACATGGATTCAGACGGAAGATCTCCGCTATTCAAACGAGTTCTTATCAAGCTATCTGGGGAGGCCCTCATGGGCCCCCAGCAGTTTGGCATTGATTCCAAAACAGTCGAGAGCATCTGCATGGAGGTCCGCGAAGTACGCGATCTCGGGCTCGAAGTCGGCGTTGTCGTCGGCGGTGGCAATATCTTCCGGGGATTGGCTGCATCCGAGCGCGGTATGGACCGAGTCACCGCAGACAACATGGGTATGCTGGCTACCATCATCAACGCGCTGGCCCTCATGGATGCGCTCGAGCAGATGGGCGTTTTTGTGCGAGTGATGTCGGCGGTGCGTACCGAGTCTTTCGCCGAGCCGTATATTCGCCGGCGCGCCACCCGTCACATGGAAAAGGGCCGGGTCGTCATTCTGGCCGCCGGAACCGGTAACCCCTACTTCAGTACCGATACCGCCGCCGCGCTTCGTGCCATCGAGGTCGGAGCCGAGGTCCTCGTTAAGGCTACCAATGTCGATGGTGTCTTTACCGCCGATCCGCGCAAGATTGCCGATGCCCAGTATATCCCATCGATCTCGTACATGGAAGTGCTCACCAAGCGACTCAAGGTGCTCGATTCAACCGCAATCTCCCTGTTGATGGAAAATCACATCCCGATTCGCGTCGTGAATCTGCATACCCCCGGAAACCTGAAAAGGGTTGTGCTGGGCGAGGATGTTGGTACATTGATATCCTGATATACGATTGCAACCCTGCAGCGATAGAGGATTAACTATGCTGGATGCATTGTACAGTGAAGCCAAAGACAAAATGGAAAAGAGTGTCGAGGCCGTCAAACGGGAGTTCTCGACTGTGCGCACAGGCAAAGCCACCCCCCAGCTGCTGGACAGCGTGCGAGTCGAGGCCTATGGCTCAACCATGCCCCTCAACCAGCTCGGCACCATTTCGGCCCCTGAACCACGATTGCTCGTGGTGCAGGCCTACGACAAGTCCACGGTAGGGGATATCATCAAGGCGATTCAGGTCGCCGATCTCGGATTCAACCCATCAGCCGATGGACAAACCATTCGAATCCCCGTTCCGGCCCTCAACGAAGAACGTCGCCAACAACTCGTCAAGCACTGCAAGGACATCGCCGAGAAAGGCCGCATAGCCGTTCGCAATGCCCGACGTGATGCCAACGATGCCGCCAAGAAGGCCCAGAAAAGCAAAGAAATCTCCGAGGATCAGGAAGCCGATGCGCATACCAAGATTCAGGAATTCACCGATGAATACATCAAGCAGATCGATGATTTGCTGGAGCGCAAGGAAAAGGACCTGATGGAAGTCTGATCGTGTCGGATCATCAACGAGTTCCACCAAACAACAAAGCCCGAGCAACTGCTCGGGCTTTGTTATGATTGTCATCGATGTGCCGTACATGCGATGCCTCGGACCCTTAGCCCGAATGAGTCCCCTCAATGTACATCCGCAGATAGCGATTCTCAACTTTGTGGTGCTCTGCCTGCGCCTTCAGAATGTCACCCGAGGACACAATCCCCGCCAGCTTCTTGTTGTCCATTACCGGAATGTGACGAATACGATTCTTGGTCATCACGCCGGCAATATAGCTCACCTCATCTTCCATCAACCCGACAATGACCTCGGAAGTCATGACATCCCCAACCGTCTTGTTCTGGAAATCGGACGGGTCATGGTACGATGTCTTAAAGACATCCGTTATACTCAGTATTCCTTCCAGCTTCTGTTCATCATTTACGACCAACAAACAGCGAATCTTATTGGTCATCAGAAGCTCCATGGCATCCCGGACCGAGGCCTCCGGGCGAATCGTGACATTCGGACGTTTCTTCTTCTCCAGGACATGCTTTACTAACATGCGAGTCCTCCTTGCTCGAACAGTCGACCAGGCCCCCATGGGTCAACGCTTTGTGGATATTTCCAATAGTGACTTCGTATACTAATGTGAGAGGAGACTGCCCGAAAGCATTTGACTCCTGACTATAGGGTAACGATTTTGAGGAACTAATGTCAAACAAAAACCGGACAACAATTTATACGATTCTAACAGCCCTCGTGATGTCGCTGCTATCCCTGCCTGTGCCGGTAGCAGCTCAGGAAGACCGCATCCTGAACTACTATACCAACAGCTCCGCAAGGGTGATGGACGCGGTCGACTCACTACTTTCGAACTCGAGGTACTCGTTCGATGTCTTCTCCTGCTGGGAGAAGCTGGAAAAGGGAAAGGTCGTACACGCCGATACACTCAAAGCTCGCTTGTACTACTCCGGATTTGAACTCGACAGCCAGACCGTCGAACTGAAGACCGCCGATAGATTCGAAGAGATAGACTTCTTCGCCCCCAATGTCATGGCCATGGACTACTCTTTCAATTTCTATCCCAACGATACCGGCGGCGTTGACCTGGCCATCGGCTTCGATACCGACTCGCTGGCCGACCCCCGACCGGTGGGCCTGGCCATCATTGACAGAAACCTGTTTTACCCACATCGCCTGCATCTTGCCTATCCGTCCGAGAGCACCCGCGAAAACCTTACCCAGACCTACTCGTTCTCCCTGCAGGCCGGTAGCTTCGTCTTTCCCGATACGGTCACCGACAACGTCTCCCAGATGGGCGTGCTCTTCCAGGAACACTATCGGCGCACTACTGCTATTGACA
>CAZXRO010000076.1:0-10749 GCA_964642435.1 uncultured Ignavibacteriales bacterium | reverse complement strand
GCGTTGTGTTGCTCAATCCCGCATCACGAGTCTGCGGGTTCCCTTACCTGTCTTGTCGGCTCCTGCGTGTTTTTATGAACCGGTAAGTTTGTGGTAATAATCGAGTACCTGTCATACTCAATATGCGAGCATTCTTGTCTTCTTAATGATCTCCCTGCCGGTGCCCACATCACCCTTTCCCTATCCAAATCTAAATCGTTTGCAGGTATGCAGTTAGATTCACTTGCCGGTTGGCGAGGCCAAGCTTACGACGAATGTGCTGGCGTTGTTTCTGGACTGTCAGCTCCGACACGCTCAGACTGGCCGCGATTTCCTTGCTGGACAGACCGCTGCGGATCAGGTTGCAGATCTCATGCTCCCGCGGGGTGAGATTCGGTGCCGACTGCCGCAAGTTGCCCAGAAACGGTGAAACGGCACTTTGCAATCGGGTCTGCAACTGCTGCATCAGAGCCAGGCTGTTCGCATCGGCTCCGGCCTTGAGGCGCTCAATGAGAGGCATGAAACTGCTGGTGATGTTCGTCTGCAGGCAGTTGATGATATTGGCCTTCTCTTTCTCGATCTGGCCAAGCAGTTCGCGCATGGCAACATTCTTGTCGTGCAGTATCTCACGCTCCCGCTCCAGTTGCTTGGTCGTCCGTATCAACTCCTGCTCGGCACGCAGACGCTGGGTGTGCTTGCCGATCTCCCGGGCGATTGCTTCCAGTAGACTGCGAAGGTAATCCTCCGGGGTGTTTTTCCGGCCCGGGGTTGTCGTTGTTGTCGATTCTTCGAAGCATACCTCGACAACGCCCGCCTTTTGGCCGGAAATAACGATGTCGGCTGACAGCTGGAGTCCGTGGCAGTCGCAACCGGCCGTCCGGTACTCCGCATCATCCAATACAATTCGAGCTCCCCGAATACGGGGATACTTGGTGGTAGTGGGAATGAGCTTCAGACACTCACGGAAGAACCGCGGCAAGTCCTGGCCTGTCTCATCCTTGAGACGAGAAATGCCATACAAGCAGCGCAATTCCGCAATTCGTTCGTTGAGCTGGATCTCGTGGGATCGCCGGTTGGTAATGTCCTCACCAAACGCCATCATCCCGACCAGACTGGTCTCGTCGGCGAGCGGCGTTCCGTGAAGGGCGATAACCCGGCGGTGACCGTCGGCTCCAATGACCTGGTGCTCCATATAGGCAGCTTCAGTCGGACCAGCCGACAGCTTCCTCTTGAAGTCCTCCCAGGCTTCATCGCGCTCGTCTTCGCACACGAAACAGTCAAACCAGTCCAGACCGACAGCGGTTGTCGAGGGACACCCCAGCATCTCGCTGCCGCTCTTGTTGATCATGGCAATGCTCCCCTCGGCGGTCAGGATCATTACCATGATACCGGCCATTCGATTGTAGGTGAGCAGATTGACTGAATCCCAGGGAATGCGTGCGCAGTTGGCCGCATCGCGCACTGCCCTGCGACGGCTTTCCCCGATCATCTGTGTCGAAGTATCGATCGTCACCATGTGCCCCTGTTGCACATTAGCAATTCCTTAGGTCTCCCCGTAATGACCGACAGAGGTTGTCGGCCGTGTGCTCTCTCATTAACATAGATCGGCACCTAGCCACTATTCTGAACCCCCCGGGAAGAGCAGGTCGCATGGCTTTCAAGCTCCGCAAGCGCCGCCGTCGTGACTATTCAATGCCCAACTCCGGCGCCAAACATGTTGGTTGCGGCGACGGGGCCAGGCGTGTATACATAGCATGGTAAGACTATCGGATAGCCCACCGGACAACGGGAGAGCAACGTTGTACTCAAACCATATGCGGTCAGCGCTTATAAGCCTCATGTTAGCATGGCTGTTCATCGCGGCAGGTACCAAAGCACAGGTACCCGAGCACACAACCATGCCTCGGGACGTGTATGTACCAATGCCGGTGTCGTCTATAGATCACGCCATGTCCCGACTGGTCAGCCCGTATCAGGCTCCCGGGGACCCAATCCGCGCATTGGCAGCACAACAGGCGCCCGTCCCGCCTGAACGCCACCGCACATATCGCGAGCGAGATCGACACCCACTTCGTGATCTGGCCAACGCCGGCAAGTACCTGGCCCGCGATATGGGCCACTTCTACAGCGCGCCGGCCCGGATCAACAAGACGAGCGCCCTATGGCTTGGCGGCATCCTGGCCGTGGGCGGCCTGATGTATGCCTATGACCAGGAGATATACGACGAGCTTGCGCGTAACGAAGACCACGGCCTGGCCAAACCGCTGATAGAAGTCGGTGAGGCGATTGAGACAATCGGTTATGGTGGCACCAACACCAAGATGTACACGGTGGCCCTTCTGGCCGGCTACCTCTCCGGCTGGGACAAGCTGGAGGCAATCGCCATTGATCTGTTCGAGTCCTACATCATAGCCGGCACAATGAAGAACGTGGCCAACTTCTCAATGGGCCGCGCACGTCCCAATGAGTTCCGCGGTCCCTACTACTTTAAACACAACCAGGGGACCTCACTCCCCTCCGGTCACGCCGCCAATGTCATCCAAATGGCGCGCATTCTCGATCGGCATATCAACTACTGGCCGTTCAGCGTGGTGGCATACACGGCCTGCGGGACAGTCGCTGTTCAGCGAGTCTCCTCGGGGAGCCACTGGGCGAGCGATGTTTACATAGCACTGATTTATGGCTGGCTGGTGGCTGATGGTGTGGTTGAGCGCAACGAACGTCGTCGGCTGTTGATTACTCCGGGCGCTGTCGGCGATGGAACCACTGCCGGGCTGAATCTCACCTGGCGCTTCTGAGCCGGCGAGGCCGCCCTTGAGTCGATAGATTCACATTCACTAAGCTTTGCGACTGCCCTGATACAAATCAAACTTCAGCAATCGGCACTCCGTGGGACCATTGTAGATCTTGATTTTGCGCGAGGTCCTCAGTCCAATGCGCTTGGCCGCCTGAAAGTTGCTGGTCAGTATCCAGGCAGTATATCCCTGGTAGTTCTTCTTGAGCGTATCACCGATGCGCCCATACAGCTCCTCCAGGTCGTGCGGTTTGAGACGCTCACCATACGGTGGGTTCATGATGACCGTTCCCGAATCGCTGGGAGCCTGTGATGATTCAATCGACCGGACCGAAAACACGATGTCATTCTTGACCCCGGCACGGGCGGCGTTGGCCTCAGACAACCCAACCTGTTTCTGCGAAATATCACCCGCATGAACCACCGGAGCCGAAAGCCCTGTTGCTCGTGACTTCAGTTCATCCCGTATTCGCATCAGCAGATCCCGATCGAAATCCGCAAAGTGCTCGAAGGCATACTCAGTTCGCAGCAACCCCGGAGCTATTCGCCGAGCGATCAGGGCGGCCTCGATGGCAATAGTACCGGAGCCACACATCGGATCAACCAGCGGTTCGCATCCATCCCAGCCACTGATAAGCACCAGACCGGCGGCCAGCACCTCCGACAACGGGGCCGTGCCCCCTCCCGCGGTACGGTAGCCTCGGTGGCTGAGTGATTCGCCGGAAGTATCAATGCTGAGTGTCACCTCGACGCCCTTAACATGGATGTTGACCCGGCTGTCCGGATGCTTCAGATCAACATCGGGCCGGACGCCACTCTTGTCGCGGAATTGGTCAACAATGGCATCTTTCGTACATTGGGCAGCAAACAAGGAGTTCGTGAACAACTCACCAGATGTGACAGCATCGACCGCAAACGTTCGCCGGGCCTGAAGATACTGGCCGAAATCGACTCGTCGAACACCATTGTACAGCTCCCGGCGGTTGCGGGCATGGAAGCGGGCCACCGGCATGAGTACCCGAATAGCCGTCCGGCAACACAGATTGGCCCGGTAGAGCAGATCACGCCCCCCCTCGAAGGTAACCATCCGGTTGCCCTCGACAACATTGGATGCTCCCAGATCACGCAATTCTCCGGCGAGGATTGGTTCCAAGCCGGACGGCGTCTTGGCCAGAAACTCGGTCATCTGCTCGTGCGATTTCATGGCACCAAGGTACGCTTCTATATGGAGGGCGTCAATCAGACTTATGGTATCCACCTAAGTTGTTTCTGCCGAAGCACCTCTGGGCGGCTATTCAAGAATCTGCCAGTAACTGACCACAACTATCGACTTCTCCCCACTGGTAAGCGGATGAGCAGATTTCGTCTCAGATAGATCAGAATCAACCGCCTGGGTCACCGCCGCGGAGCATCGGGTCGATATGAGAACAAGTGGGGCCAAATGGATCCCGCTGGAAGGAAGAAACCCCGTTTCCCACAGGAGCGTTCATCGGTGCCGACAAGCAACTTCTTTCAGATCAATCAAATCGTACAGACCATATACCACCTCAAGCCCAAGTCGTTGCTCGATGTTGGCGTCGGGTTTGGCAAGTATGGTTTCCTGGCTCGAGAGTATCTGGAATTGTGGGACGGACGCGATGATTACGATCAATGGACGCGCCGTATCGACGGGATTGAGGTGTTCCCGGACTACCTCACGCCGATTCATAATATTGTCTATGACAATATCTATGTCGGTAACGCCCTCGAACTGGTACCAGCCCTGGATACCCACTATGACCTGGTCCTGCTGATTGACATTATCGAACATTTCACCCATGACGAGGGCCGCCAGTTGCTGGCCAGTTGCCTGAAAATCGGCAGCAGCGTCCTTGTCGCCACGCCCAAGGATATCACCCAGCAGGAAACGACCTTTGCCAATCCCTACGAACGACATCAGTCCCAATGGGCACGATGGCACTTCGAGGAGTTCGACCAGTACTGTCAAATTGAGAACAGCCAATCATACATTTACCTGATAGGTTCCGGCGCCGCTATTCTTGACAAGAAGCATCCGATTATCGCCGGATAAAATCACGTCTCGCCTCTTGCCAAATCAGTCATTTTCGCCTACTAATCCACTCGGCACCTGACGGAACAGACGCGTTTCGCGCGTGTTTGCACTATACAGGTCAAGCAGTGAACCGGTCACTCCGTAGAACATACGAGTGACCACAGATAGATCTTGAGGTAGTAGCGATGGCTGAACAGAACGAGAACAAGCCGACCGGATTGGGAGATATCAAGTATATCGTTGCGATCGGCAGTGGTAAGGGCGGCGTGGGCAAATCCACAGTCGCAGTGAATCTGGCAACAGCGCTGGCGGCCAAGGGACTCAAAGTCGGCCTGATGGATGCCGACATCTATGGCCCGAGTCAGCCGGGGATGCTCGGCAGTCATGGGGAGGAGCCTGATGTCTCCAAGGGGTATATTGAGCCCCTGGTGCGACACGGTATCAAGTTCGTATCGATGGGGCTGTTTATTCCGGACGATGGCCCGGTGATCTGGCGTGCCCCGATGGCGACCAAGATGATCCAGGAGTTCATTAATTCCGTCGCCTGGGGAGAACTGGATTACCTGCTGATCGACCTTCCGCCCGGAACCGGTGATGTACAACTGACACTGGCCCAGCAGGCCCACTTGAGCGGAGCAATCATTATCACGACGCCGCAGCGGGTGGCCCAGTCCGTGGCAGATAAGGGATTGCGAATGTTCGATCAGGTCAATGTACCCATCTATGGAATAGTCGAGAACATGAGTGGCTTCATCTGCGAGCACTGCGGCAAGGAAACCAGAATATTCAAAGGTAAGGGTGGACGTGAGCTGGCCGACCGCCACGAGGTCAGCTTCCTGGGAACGTTGCCGCTCGACCCGCAGATTGTAGAGTCCGGCGATGAAGGCCGGCCGCTGCTGTCCATCAACGATGAAAGCCCGGCGGCAAAGGCGCTGCTGAACCTGGCTGATGCCGTACATGAGCAGGTACAAGCTCTCGAGAAGGAGATCTCCGCCAATGAGCCAAAGGAGTACCATCTCGATGATAGTGGTATCCTGCACATCACCTGGCCCGATGACACCGAGACCGTGCACACGCCGCGCCACCTGCGCATCCAGAGCCACTCGGCCGAGAATCGCGATGAACGTACTGGCGAGTTGAAGATCGACCCGAACAGCGTGCCGATGGACATCACGATCACCAATATCCGCCCGGTAGGGCGTTATGGCCTGGCGATTCACTTCAGCGATGGCCACACAACCGGTATCTACGCCTACACGCGGCTTCGTTCTCTCGATGAAAGCCAGAACAAATCTGAGTCCTTCTCGGTTTGATCCGGCAGGAGGTGAAACAGCATGGCTAATACAGAAGATATCAAGATTACTGGCGAGCCTACCCATGACCCGCAGGTCTGCACATTCGTCGTCAGCAAACCGCTTCTTCAGGACGGGTTGTTTGTCTGTCGCAGCAATGAGATGGCCCAGGGATCGGCACTTCTCGAGAACCTGTTTGCGATCGACGGCGTGACACAAGTCATGGTCGCGGGCAATACCGTCACTATAGCAAAGAACACACCTGAGCCGTGGCCGGCACTGGGCCCGCAGGTGGGTGGGGCCATTCGGAGTGCCTTTGAGTCGGACAAACCGTTGATTGACAAGGAGGTGCGCACGCGGCCGGTCGATGAAGAACGACTGCGCACCGAAATCGAACGATTGTTCGAGGAGAACATTAACCCCCAGATCGCCTCGCACGGTGGCCGGGTGGAGCTGGCCGATGTCGAGGGTACCAAGGTGTATGTCCGCCTCGGCGGTGGCTGCCAGGGGTGCGCCTCAGCCAACGTGACATTGAAGCACGGAATCGAGCAGGCCATTCGACAGAAGTTGCCGGAGGTGACAGAGATTGTCGATGTCACCAATCACGCCGCCGGCACGGATCCGTACTACAGGTAGTCTTCGACACATTGAACATACAACCGCCCCGGTCTGTACACCAGGCCGGGGGCGTTGTGATTTGCGTGAGCGAATCTGATGACAAAAAACCGCCGCGATAGCCTCGCGACGGTTTCCTGATCTATGACAAGACGGGAAAAGCTACTCTTTCTTCTTCTCCTCGCCACCTTCACTGGCTTCGCCCTCAGCAGCTTCGCCTTCGGCAGCTTCGCCTTCAGCAGCTTCGGCGCCCTCTTCACCGGCTTCCATCTCATCGGCTTCAGCACGGGTGACAGTAGGCGCGGAAATGACGACGATCGTCCGTCGGTCTTCATCGAGCATCTGAACATTCGGCAGATCGAGATCGCCGACATGAATAGCCTCGCCAATACCCAACTGCTCGACATTCAGCTCAACCCTATCCGGCATGTCCTTGGGCAGACACGAAACAGAGATTTCACGCATGGTCGTCTGCATGATACCGGCATCGACCTTCACGCCCACAGGTACACCCACGAAGTTGATCGGTACTTTCACGCGCAGGGGGCGATCCATAGCTATGGCGTGGAAATCGACATGCGTAACCTTGCTTGTCAACGGGTCGCGCTGCAAGTCGCGAATAACGACTTTGTCAGCATTCTGCCCAACCTGCAGATCATACAACACGGCGCTGCCGGCGGCCTCTTTCATAGCCGTGCGCAGAGCACTTTCCTTGACCTGGATCGAGTACGGTTCCGTCTTCAGACCATAGACAACAGCAGGAATGCTGCCGCTCGCTCGCAAACGACGGGCCGTCCCCTTGGAGCCTGCCTCGCGGAGCTCGGCAGGCAGAGCAATTTCTTTCATGATGCACAACTTCCTTCGATTATGTGTTCCAACTCACGTATTCTTCAACATAAGTTTATATGACCAGCGGATGATCCTCGAACAGCGAGGAAACCGATTCCTCGTCGAATATCCGCTTGATCGCCTCCCCTATTAATTCGGAACAAGGCAAAATGTCAAACTTCTCAGTCAATTTTTTGCTCTTATGATCAAGAGAATCGGTAATAACCATACGGCTGATCGGTGAGGCATCGATACGCTCTATCGCCTCGCCGGACAAGACTCCGTGGGTACAGGCTGCAATAACTGTCTTGGCTCCCCGATTCATCACAAACTCAGCGGCCTTACAAAGAGTTCCGCCAGTGTCCACCATATCATCGCGGATCAGGACGTTCTTGCCACCGACCTCACCAATCAGGTTCATCACCTTGGTTTGATTTGGCTTCGGGCGACGCTTGTCAACAATGGCCAGGCTGGCATCAAGAGCATTGGCCGTAATCCGGGCCAGCTTAATTGAACCGACATCGGGCGACACCACCACCAAATCATCCCCCGTCAGCCCTTTCTCCCGGAAATACCGATGGAACAAGGTGGCTGAATACAAGTGATCGTGGGGCAAGTCAAAGAAGCCCTGAATCTGGCTGGCATGCAAGTCCATGGTAATCACGCGGTCGGCGCCAACGGTCGTGATAATATTGGCGACCAGCTTGGCCGTAATGGCCACCCGCGGGCGGTCTTTGCGATCCGCGCGGGCATATCCATAATAGGGGATGACAGCCGTGATGCGCATCGCCGAGGCACGCCGTGCAGCCTCGGTCAGCATCAGCAACTCCATCAGGTTGTCGGCCGGAGGATTGGTCGACTGGATAATGAAGACATCGGCCCCGCGAATGTTCTCGTTAATCTGAACAAATATCTCGCCATCGGAAAACTTCGTGACAGTGCAGTCGGTCAGCTTTTCGCCGAGATAGCCGGCTATGCTTTCAGCGAGTTTACGATTGGAGTTGCCGGTGACGATTTTCAATTCTTCGCGAACAATCATAAGCCTGTATCTCTGGACCCTAAAAAGTGAAGCCCTACACAAAGACAGAGACGCTCGGCACCGTCTCCAACCCTGCTTCAGGCCGTATGTCTTACTCTCATCATTTGGCTGGGGCGCCAGGATTCGAACCTGGGAATGCCAGCTCCAAAGGCTGGTGTCTTACCGCTTGACGACGCCCCAGTGTAAAATCGGATAATCGGCGCCCGGTGTCACACCTGGCTGTGCGCCTTCAGTTCCTCCTCGTATGCGAGCAAAATTCTCTCTTCAATCTGTCGCCGCATATCCTGATTGACAGGATGCGCGATATCCTGATACGTACCATCAGGACGCTTCCTACTGGGCATCGCGATGAAGTATCCGGTGTTGCCCTGGATAATCTTAAGACCGCGTACCACAAAGGCGTTGTCGAAGGTGATATTCGCGAAGCCTTTCAGGCGCTCTTCGTCGCGCAATGTCACCCTTATTTCTGTAATCTCCACCGTCGCCTCCTGCTAAATGTCCCTTCCCCGTCGAAAACAACAGGTTGAACGCACTGGATCTTCCAGTCACAATCAAGCCTGCGCTCCTCTCCGCATATTTGCGGTCTTGTTTCGAACAAACCAAATAGCGTCGGGCCTGAGCCGCTCATGCGCACCAAAGCGGCTCCAAGTTTCGCCAGCCAATCAAAGATTTGCTTGAGGTCAGGGAAACTCGCGAACTGCACCAGCTCGAAGTCATTCCCCGTATGCGAGAGCTCCTCGAATAAGTCTTTCACCGTCCGGCAACTTGCTAAGTTAAACGCATTCTTCGACTTTGTCAAGTTCAAACTCAGCCGGCCATAGGCCTCCGCAGTGCTGATAAGAAGTTCCGGAGTCACCAGCACCAGCCAGTAATCTGTCGGAAGCTCCACCGACCGCACATTCTCCCCCCGACCGGTCACCAGCGACTGACCTGTTCCAAAGAAAAATGGTACATCGCTACCGATCGCCAGGCCAGCCTCGGCCATCTGAGTGCTACTGAGCTGCAGATCCCACAGGTCGTTGACAGCCGCGATAGTCGCGGCCGCATCGGCCGACCCCCCGGCCAGCCCGGCGGCCACCGGAATCTGCTTGTCAATCCGTACCGAAATCCCTCCATCTACACTATGTTGTTGTTGTAGAACATAATACGCTCGCGCGATCAAGTTATTATCATCAAGCGGGAATCCCTGCACAGGGCCATTGGCCATCTCGATTCGGACTCCGGGTTGATGGCCCCTGGTTATCTCCAGACGGTCGTACAGCGAGACCGCCTGAAAAACCGAAAAGATGTCGTGGTATCCGTCCTTGCGTTTTCCTGCGACCTGCAAGAACAGATTCACCTTGGCCGGAACGTCGATGACTGCAGTAAGATGCTCCGGCAGTGAATTGTTCATCTTAAGTGTCAACTCCCGGTTGTGAACGATGCTGATACTATCAATTTAGCAAGATTACGCAAGAATGAAAGTGGTATTATCGTTTTCCCTGACTGCTCGCCCTTGAATTGGAAACAGAACTGCTGTATACTTGACGCATTGTAAAATCATTAACCGGGCAAGATTCGGAGGTCTCTCATGGATCCCTTTGGCGCGAAAGCCACATTGAAAGCGGCAAATACCGAATTCACCATATACCGGCTCGATGCACTCGCCAAATACGGCAAGCTCGATCGTATGCCATACTCCATTCGCGTACTGCTCGAATCGGTTCTTCGAAATGTCGATGGCAAGACGGTCACCGAGGACGATGTCGTCCGGCTGGCCAAGTACGATCCCAAGAATATCGGCGACAACGAACTGCCGTACAAACCGGCCCGCGTCCTTCTGCAGGACTTTACCGGCGTGCCGGCGGTGGTCGATCTGGCCGCACTTCGCTCGGCCATGAAACGCATGGGAGGTGACCCCAAAAAGATCAATCCGCTGATTCAGGTTGACCTCGTGATCGATCACTCGGTACAGGTGGACCAGTATGCCTCCGACACTGCCCTGCAGTTCAACATGGAAAAGGAATTCGAGCGCAACTATGAACGCTATGAGTTCCTCCACTGGGGAAGCAAGGTGTTCGCAAACTTCCGGGTCGTCCCGCCCGCGACCGGCATCTGCCACCAGGTCAATCTCGAATTCCTCGGCAAGTGCGTGCTGGTCCGCGATGGC
>CAZXRO010000075.1:0-10769 GCA_964642435.1 uncultured Ignavibacteriales bacterium | reverse complement strand
GTCTAACACCATTTTCACTTGACCGGAGAATTCGCCATATGTATATTTCTAAGTGGTAGGCTAAAATCGCGCCATTACCCATTCTCGGAATATCATATCGATACTTAGTTCTCAGCTAGCTCTGCGATAAAAATTGAATCAAAACTCCTTATTCACCTGCAAGGGAGGAATGGCTCATGCGACGTTCTCTGAGCATACTTGCGTTGTGGCTCGTGCTCATGATTGCATTTGGACGCAGTCCGGCACAAGCTGCGTGCGGCGATGTAAACCAGGATGGGAGCGCTAATCTCTCAGACGCGGTGACCATCATCAATTACCTGTTCACCGGTGGTCCCCTCTTCGATAGTGTGGCTGCCAACACCGATGGGTGCCCAGGAGTGGACATGGGCGATGTCAACATACTCCTCGGATACCTGTTCCTGGGAATGACAGGCCCATGTTACAACGCTAACTGCGCACCCCAATTCGCCGGTTCCATCGAACTCGAAAGCGTCACCAACGGAACGATGAGCGAGTTCTATGCCGGCGATACCGTCAGGTTGTTCTTCCGGATGACAGTGGATTCCCCCTACGTCATTACAACCCTGTCCAACGGCTTCCGCGCCTACTCGCCGGATGGCGCCACATGGGATGTGATTGACCTGCGAGGAAAAGAACACCTGGACCCAACGAACTTCTACTTCCTTGATGTCATAGAGTATCCGGGATTCCCAGCGGCCGGCGATACCGTCGGCTTCGGTGCCTTCGGCATCTATGGTCTACCGGCAGGTAGCTACTACCCCGCATTTGAAATCGTGCTCGGCCCGTTTGATGCCACCGATGTCGGAAAGACAGTCTGCATTGACTCCACCTACTTCGGAACCGGCGACAATCCCTGGCTGTGGTGGTCTAAGAACCGCGATCGCATCTGGCCCGCATGGGGCGGACCCTATTGTTTCACCATTGCGCAGCCCCCGGAGACCGAAATCTCCCTCTACGATGTCTCCCACGAGATCGCCCCCGGTGTCGTCCGTACCGAGGTGCCTGTGTCATTCGACTTTCTGTACGCCAATAACTCCGACTACAACATCATGGGGTTCACCAACGGCTACCGGGTCTATTCCCCCGATGGCGCCACTGTCAGCATCCAGTCAGGAAATGCTATCGGCGACCTGTGGACCGATAGTGTCTTCAATGATGCCTTCGTCATCGACTACTTCGGACCAGGACCGGACACAGTCGGGTTCGGCGGAGTTACCATATTCGGCGACGGGGTCCCGGCCCATTCAGAAGATGTCGCCTTCAGACTAACCATCGATCCGATCGACGCCGCCGATGACGGCAAACACATCTGTGTCGACTCCACGTGGTATCCACCAGCCGGTACCTGGATGTGGGGGACAGTCGGAGGACCGGGCGGATACGTGCCCGCTTGGGATGGACCCCACTGCTTCGAAATCCAATATGTCGAGGATCCACCCATCCTCATCGATGTCCCCGACAGCATCTTCATTACGGTGTATGAGAACACCAACGATATGCCCTACGAGGTCATCCGCGTTGAAACCGCCCTGGACACCGACCCATTGTTCTATTCAGCCAACATCGTTGAAGACTTCGGCCCATGGGTGTTGAGCAAGAACGGCGGTGAGACTCCTGACAAAATCTATGCCTCCGCCATCCCTCAGGGGCTGACCGCCGGCAGATACACCAACACGATCGAGTTCACATCGGATTCGGCCGACAACAGCCCCCAGTACACGATTGCCGTGCTCGATGTCCTGCCCGAACCCGAGGCCGCATTCGTCATCGATGGCTTCTTCGGCACCTACGGCCAACAGAAGATCAAGGCTGGCCCTGAGTGCTGGTTCGATCTGCGCATGATCAATAACACTTCTTGGATCATCGGCGGCTTCACCAACGGTATCGAGATATCCTCCCCCGATGGCGCCACGTGGACAACCGCCTGGGCCGACACCATACCAGGCCTGACGTCGATATTCGACGCTGGCGCTTTCCTCAACTACTTCGGTGTAGACGGCAGTGGTGCTGATACCCTCGGCTACGGTGGCGTTGCGATCTTCGGCCCAGGCCTCGCACCGGGAGCCGACATGGAACCCTTCTCCGGTCACTTCGGGCCGATCGACAGCACCGATGGTTTCAAGACCGTGTGCGTTGACTCCGCATATTACCCCCCCGCGGGAGTATGGTTGTGGGGTACTGGTGGAGGTATCAATGAACAAGTGTATCCCGACTGGAACGGCCCGCAGTGCTACGAAGTCTACGTGCCACCGACATGGCTGACCATGGACTACTCGTACACCCCGTCGCCAATCGTGATCACAACCGCTGTCGGCGTGAACACCATGTACATGGTGTACTTTGGTTCTCCCTCTGACATGATCGAGTTCTTTGCGATCTCCGATGTCCCGTGGTTCCAATCATCAAGGCTGTGGTGGAGCCCTACATACGGAGATGTCGTCTTCGAAGTTGATGTCTCTGGCATGGACACCGGCACCTATCATGGTACTCTGCTTGTTGAAGCTCCGGAGGCAATCAATACGCCTTGGCTGATTGATTTGACTCTTAACATCGTGCCGGCCTCCGAACCCGCCGACTCCCTGATCATCCCGACCTCCTACGCCAGCGGCGTCTGCGGTCAGGCTCAGGAAGTCGCGATCAAGGCAGAGCAGGTCCTCAAGGGGGCCAGTATCCCGATCGGGATCCCCGATGGCGCCATGGTGACCGATGTCAGCTTCGACGGCTATCTTACCGAGGCCTGGGATTTCAATTTCGTCGAGATCAATAACGATGCCGGCTATGTCTTTGTCGCACTCGCGAACTCACTCGGCGAAGTCATTCCCGAGGGCGAGGTTCCGGTCTTCAACATGACCTTCAACGCCGGCACGGCAGACTGCATGACACCGAGCGCTTTCCGCTGGGATACGACGCTCTCCGAAGATCCTTCACGTGCCCTCCTCTTCGCCGATGCGAATAATCTCGACGTCAACCCCGGCTTCAACAAGTACCGCGACTCGGTGGCAATGCCCGGATATGTCCCGGGTGACTTCGACGGCGATGAACTCGTCAACGTCAGCGACTTGACCAACATGGTCGATTATATGTTCGACTACGGTCCGCCCCCGTGTGTGCTCAACGCACTCGATTGTAATGGTACCTGCACGGGTCCGAACATCGCCGACATGACCTATCTGGTCGACTACCTCTTCCAGTACGGCGATGCCCCGCTCTGCGGCTGCCTCAACAAGATGGCTATGCCAAAACTCTGGTCAACGGCTACCGTCGCGATCGCGCACGAACAGGAATCCTCGGTTATCACCTTGTCCAGCGATATCGATCTCCACGGTTTACAGATCGAACTCTCCGGCGTCTCGGCGCAGGCCCAAAGCCTCCTTGCCGAGGATTTCGAGCTGCTCCAGCGCCTCGATGACGGCACGCTCTTGATCGGTTTGCTTGACCTGCAAGGCGAGCACATGATCGCCGCCGGCGACCACAGGATCCTACGCATCAAGGGTGACTGCCAGATCGTCAGTGCTATTGCATCAGACAGCAAACACGAGGATCTGGCTCTCTCCGTTGGACAGCCCACGGCGATGCCATACGAATACGGCCTGCAACAAAACTATCCCAATCCGTTCAACCCCTCGACAGAAATCAGCTTCACGCTGGCAGAGGCCGGACATGTTCGGCTCGAGGTGTTCAATGTTATGGGACAGAAGGTCGCTACCCTGGTTGATGGCTACCGTGCCAGCGGTCCGCATACTGCGGTATGGGACGGTCGTACGGTCTCAGGTGATCCGGCCTCCAGCGGCGTCTACTTCTATCGCCTGGAGACAGGGTCGTTTGCCGACACCAGGAAGATGATGCTGCTCAAGTAGCACCTTGCCGGCATCTATCATTTCTTGATTCCCAGATAGGGGAGTTAAGCCGAAAGCACCCGCTTCGTTCAGAAGCGGGTGCTTTACTATTCGATATGACGACAACACGCGGGCACGGTTGCCACGGTGCGATTGCCGATTAGTAGTTGTGGGTACCCACCACTACTTCCTTGCCCATATTCTCCTTGACGAGCGCCGTGATCTGCTCGAAATCCAACGGACACTGACCGGTCTTCTTCGCCTTGACGATACACGTTCCCAAATGGATCACATCGAAGCTCTCATCCAGAGTACCGGCGATCTCCTTCATCAGCACCAGCTTGGGCATGATCAGACCCGGACAGTCCCCACAGTTGCCCAGCGCCACCAGCTCCAGCTGATCGTCTTTGCTATACCGGGCGAATTCCCCCTCGCGCTTACGAATAGCCTTTAAGCACTTCTCGCACGCAATACACAGTTGATCCTGGATGCGCTTGCATCCCACTATTGCCACCTTCGCCATGCCACACACTCCTTCTGCCGTTGCCAATTCAAAGCGCCAAACGCAACCGCGCGATACTGATACTATGCTCCATTATACTGCTTTCCACAAACCTCTGCAACCGCTGCTGAGTCACTCCCGCCCTCAGTTCGGTCGCCGCTCCTCCCGGCGTTCCAAGAGTATCTGGTTCTCCCGTGATCTCGACTCACCCACCGAGGTGATCCGAATCGCCGCCTTATCCGCCACCGGACAGGCATACTCACACGCGCCGCAACCGGTACAGAGATTGGGATCAACATACGGACGCTGCACCAGCACCGACTTGCCCCTTGAGTCTATCACCGTCTCTTCCTGGAGATAAATGGACTTCGGCGAAGTCGGGCACCACTCCTCGCACACGATACACGGCGTCGCCATTGCCCACGGCAGGCACCGCCCGCGATCCACAAAGGCGGTTCCGAGTCGCATCGGCCGATGATCTGCATCGCCCACCTTCTCTGCCACTGTCAACTCTTCGATCGCTCCCGTCGGACACACCTGGGTGCACAACGTGCAGGTGGGCTCACAGTAGCCAATCCGCGCAATCATGATCGGCGTCCAGATTCCCTCAATACCCGTCTCGAACAGCGTCGGATGCAGGGCGTTGTTGGGACAGACTCGCATGCACTGACCACAGCGTATGCACCGCGCCAGGAAGTCGGCTTCGCCAACCGACCCCGGGGGGCGCACGGCATTCGGCTCAGGATTCGCCGCAAACGATGTCCCGGACCGCAGCAGGGGCAGCAGAAGCAAGCCGCCAGCCGCAGCAGCAGCGGCCTTTCGCCGCGTAATGTCCACCTTCTCCACCGGCGGCGGATTGGTGATGCTCTTCGGATCAGACTTCGGGAAGAAGGTGAACGTCAGCGAACCATGCGGACACGTTGCCTGGCAGTTCAAACAAACATGACACTCCGTCTGATGCCACTTCAGCCCAACCTCTGGATTGTCGCCGCCCTGGCAGTGCAGCGCACACAGGCCGCAGTTGTCACAACTGCCCTCATCCTTCTGAAGCCCGAAGATTGTCCACCGTGAGAAGAACCCCAGCAACGCCCCCAACGGGCAAATCCCGCGACACCAAAACCGGGTAAACAACCGATTCAACACCAACACGATCAGAA
Source organism: uncultured Ignavibacteriales bacterium (assembly GCA_964642435.1). Taxonomy (GTDB): domain Bacteria; phylum Zixibacteria; class MSB-5A5; order GN15; family FEB-12; genus WJKG01. The sequence goes on along the minus strand of CAZXRO010000075.1, from coordinate 5,253 downwards.
AGAACAATCCCAGGGACACGATAGTATTGAAGAACATCTGCCGGAATGGAAGCAGCACGGCCGCCACCACACTGTAAGACGCGTCGGCCAAAGCACTCAGCGGACCGATACCCAGAGACTTGATCCAGTCCGTCACGCCCTGAGTGCCCACATGCAGCGTCGGTAGAACCACCGTGCCAATCGAGCGGGCCAGCAACGACAACGGATCAAGCAGGCCCGTCTGTAATGTTCCCACCAGCGCCCCCGCCAGCAGAATCAACAAGAGGTAGTACTTGATGCGCTGGTATGGCTTGTAGCGATTAGACTGTATCTTGTTCTTGCCCCGATGCGACCGACGTTCCGATGGGATCTCCGAAATCCAGTGGTTCAATGTCCCCATCGGGCAAATCCAGCCACAGAAGAACCGTCCAAAGAAGATCGTCGGAATCAAAATGACCAGCGACCACAACAGCCCCGCATACAAGGTCCCCGTCGCCAGCAACGTGCCAATTGCCGCCAGTGGATCAAACTCCAGCGCAATTGAAACCGGATAGGGAAGAGCTATGTGGCCGGACTCATCCGGCGTCAGGTTAACATCGAAATTCGTCTTGAGGATAAGCCAGAAGAACAGCGCAAAGAAGACAACCTGGGTCACCCGACGGATATTGCGCACGCTTCGTATGGTCATCACACCAGCTCTTTGTATCCCGCCGCGCGGTAGTCCATCGTACCCAACCCAGATTTCTCAGCCAGCTTGATATGGCCGATCCGTCCCACCGGCATGCCCAGGAACTCTACTCCACGTGCATCCGCGGCCACCTGGTCCGTCGCGCAGATCACAGAGTTCGGTGCCGCTACATCGTCCAGCGACCCGCCCGTGGGGCCATTACGCAGCAACACCCGCGTCGCGTCGATCACCACCAGCGTCGGCTTGCTGAAACGGGCCAGATCTACTATGGACTGATCTATCTGCTGATGCAACCGATGTCGACGCCCCCCTATGATCCCGTAGAGATTCTTCATCCCAATTGTGCAACCAGACAACGAGTGCTGTTTGACAATCGGTATATTAATGAGACGGTCGCATTCCACGATCGACCTGAGCGTCGGCCACTCCGTCAACACCTCACCGCCAATATCCACACTCACAAAATCATCTTCGGTAGGCAGGATTACCTCAGCCCCGGCTCTCTCAGCCGCCTCACGAATCCCCGACCGCGCAAAACAGCGGCGGGCCTCATTGCAGGTCACATCGGTGACAATCACCTTAGATGCCCCCGCCGCCAGGCACAATCGCGCTATCTCGCCCACCAGTATCGGATTCGTGTTAGCCGCCTGCTCCGGCGTGCGATCCCAGCCGACATTGGGCTTGATCGTCACTCGCTCACCCTCCTTGACAAACCGACCGATCCCCCCGATACCATCAAGGCTCGCCCTCAAAGCGGCAACAGGATCCTCGTTCTTAGCCAGAACAACCTTCGGCCAGTCCCCGGAAGCTTCCACCTGGAAATCGGATTCCATCGAAACGATATCCGCATGCGTGTAGACCGGGCGATTGTGGAACAGAACCCCCGTACCTGCTGTAACCGCCGCCAGCGCGACCGCCTTCGACGTCCTTCCCAGAAACTCACGTCTTCTCATGACACCGTCCTTTCCGGCATCCTGCCGCTCGTAGTTTACATTGACCGAATCCGACATGCAAGCAAATGACGAATCATCCCCCGCTGATGCGCCGTACTCCGCAAAGAACGTTCCTGACACAATGATAACTTGACACCGTCGGGAGCCCATGTATCTTGATATACATAGCAGTCACTCAAACGATACACCAATCTCACAGGTCGTTTCGCTATAAGCATCTAAGCTAACAAGTCCGTACTCAACGACATCGAATCAACATTGCAGATCAACATGGCATTGACAATCGCTCGTGAGGCGTGTGCAAGTCTCATGGCGGCAAACGTGAGGTTATCGTTATAGCCAACATCGCTCAGGATTGAACTGGCCATCCAATCATGTTGCCGAAGGAGGAAGTTAATGAGGATGAGATTCTCTCAATCCAGCCTCGGGATTGTCACGGTCCTGGCAATCATCATGGTCGCAATCCTGTCGTCAGCCGCATCCGCACAGATGCCGGAGATCGTCGTCGATATCGGAGACTCCACGTACTTCGCGGAGCAGGACACCGGCATGCTGATCGTCCGATTCTCCAATTACCTCGACACCATCGCCGGTCTCGCCCTCTGGTTCAACCTGTCCAACCCCGATGTTGTCGAATTCGCTGTATCACTGGACACGGTCTTTGATACCACATACTGGCAATGTATCCAGTACTCCGGCCCCGATTGCATCGATTCCCTTGAGGTCTCCCAATCAGACGATTGGGACTTCCTGCATGCGGACACGATCGTCGATGACGCCAGCCTCTTCGATACCACCGGAACCCTCTTGAGTGGCTGGCAAGGCGTCTGGTTCGAACCTGTCGGAAGCGGTCCCTATGAGTCCAAACTTGTCGCTATCGCCAATTCCCCGTCGCCCCCGTACATCCCAGGCATCGCACCGCAGGACAACGGCGTCTTGATCAAGATCCCGCTCGTCATCAAGGACTGGAACGAGTTCCTTGCTCACGAAGTCGATGTCTTCATCCCCCCAACTACCCAAGGCGCCCAGTTCTCCGACCCGAAGGGCAATTCACTCGGCCTGTCGCCGGTGGTTATCCAGGATACCACCTTCTTCCGCTGCCTTCAATGGGTCGGCGATCAGTGCATCGACTGGGAAATCGTCAGCACGCCTCCCTACGACTCGCTTGAGGTCGTCACTGACACTGTTCTGGTGCTGGATACGAACAAGGTGATTCTGAACTCCGGCTTCGTACAGGTCCAGCCGCCGCTTGACTGCCTCCCCGGCGATGTCAACGGCGATGGCACATACGGTATCTCAGACCTGACCTTCCTGCACACGTTCATCCACTTCGGCGAGCCGCCGCTGCCCGCTCCCTGGAATGCCGATGTCAACGGCGATTGCTGCATCAGCTGGGATGACCTCATTATCCTGCGCGATGGCCTCCCCATCGTCCCCTGCGAATGCCCCAACCCGGTATGGCGCTGTTGCATGGGCATGCGCGGCAATGTTGACTACGATGAAACCGATGCTGTCAATGTCCAGGACCTCACAAGGTTGGTCGAATACCTCTTTGCCGGTGGCGATGAACTCTTCTGCCCCGAGGAAGCTGATGTCGAAATCAACGGAGGCCCAGGGCTCAACATCGGTGACCTCACTCGACTTACAGACTACCTGTTTGGCTCCGGCTCGCCGCTCACACAATGTGACGACGACTGATACTTGCAGCCAAATCGATCATCCAGTGGCCGCGTCTCATGACCGAGGCGCGGCTCTCTCTTCTCACTCCTTCTACCTTTCACGGAACAGCCGAACAATTGTTGACGTTCTCGGTATTACAACGTATTAATGCGCCGACGAAAGGAGGAGTGAGAATGACACGACCACACAAGAGCGGTATAATCACGTTCAAGGCCGATGACGCCCTGCTGGACGCCATGGACGGTATCCCGAACCGCTCGGAGTTCATCCGCAATGCTGTTCTGGCCGCACTTGATTCAACTTGTCCGCTCTGTCGCGGAACCGGCATCCTCACACCGCAACAGTCTCGGCACTGGCAAGAGTTCACCCGCAACCACGAAATCGAGACCTGCCACGACTGCGGCGAATCTCATCTGGTATGCCACAAATGAACCACTCCATCATTGTCGTGGCGAGGGGTCTTAATCGATACCACGCGATTCTGTGGCTCTGCCTGGCCCTTGTTGCTCTTACAATGGCTCCGAGCGGCGCGACCGCCGAGCCGGCCGAACCGACTATCTGGGTGTCGATTCTCCCTCAACAGTGGTTCGCCGAACAGCTACTGAGTGACAGGGCAGAGGTCCACGTGCTTCTGCAACCGGAACAATCGCCACACACCTATGACCCCTCGCCCCGTCAACTGGCAGCACTGTTCGAGGCCGATATCTTCTTTATGGCGGGCGTGCCATTCGAATCCGCGCTTGTCCCACGGCTCAAAGACATGTACCCCGATCTGAGGATTGTCGATGTGCGCCAGGGAATCCAACTGCGATCGATTGACGATGGACATCATCATCACCACGACAGTCATGACCACGGCAACCACGACCCCCATTTCTGGCTCGATCCCAGCCTGGCAGTCATCATGGCCGAGAATATGGCCCACACTTTCTGTGGATTAGACAGCGCCCATTGTCAGGACTATCTGGCTCGCCTGGCGTCTCTGAGGGATTCCCTCGCAACGATCGACAGTACTACCCACGCCATGCTTGATCCTCACCAGGGCCGGAAGCTCTACGTGTACCATGCCGCCTTCGGCTACTGGTGCGATGCTTATGGACTTAAACAGGTACCCATCGAGGTCGGCGGCAAACAGCCCGGCCCGCGAAAGGTCGCCCGGCTCATTGAGGACGCTCGCGCCGATAGCGTGCGTACCATCTTCGTCCAGCCACAGTTCTCTGAATCATCCGCCGAGGCAATCGCCAGTGCCATCAACGGCAAGGTCATCGCAATCGATCCTCTGGCCGCAAACTATCCGCAGAACCTGCTTCGCATGGCCCGGGCCGTTGCCGAAGGACTCAAAAGAGGAGGAGATGAACATGACCGGTAACTCACTACTTGCGCTCAAGGGAGTGTCGTTCTCGTACGACGGTCAACCCATCCTTCAGGATGTCAACCTCTCTCTCCCGACCGGCCATTTCACATGGATAGTCGGCCCCAACGGTGGTGGCAAGACAACCCTGCTCAAGCTAATCCTCGGTCTGCTCGAACCGGACCAGGGCACTGTCGAGGTCCTCGGTCGCTCCCCTCAGCAGGCTCGCCACCATATCGGCTATATGCCCCAGTATGCCAACTATGACTCCGCGTTTCCCGTCACCGTGCTCGATGTCGTCAAGATGGGTACTGTTACATCAGCACCGGGACGAAACAGAGGGGGGGCGGGCAGCCCCCGGGAACATGCCCTGGAGGCGCTGGATCAGGTGGGACTCGCGGATCTCGCCAACCGGCCGTTCTCCCGGTTGTCAGGAGGACAGACGCGCCGACTGCTCATTGCACGCGCGCTGGCCAGCTGCCCAAAATTACTCGTCTTGGATGAACCCACCGCCAACCTCGATATCCAGGTCGAGGAAGATACCTACGAGCTGCTGAATGACCTCAGCGAACACCTTTCAATCCTTATGGTCTCGCATCAGC
>CAZXRO010000074.1:0-10862 GCA_964642435.1 uncultured Ignavibacteriales bacterium | reverse complement strand
AGATAAGGAGAATAAGGACGGGCAACCCCAAAAGCACGTCCGCCCGACATGGGATGAATACTTCATGGAGTTGGCCAATACTGCAGCAAAGCGCGCCACCTGCGACCGCGGACGAAGTGGTTGTATTATGATGGAATTTCGGGGGCTCGTCCGGGGGCTCGTCGGGAGCCATTGGAGGCATATATCAAGCGTTTGCGGCAACTGGAGGAGCTGGCGGACAGTTTCCGCGGTGTGTCCAAGTCGTATGCTATTCAGGCGGGTCGTGAAGTGCGGGTGATTGTGGAGCACGAGACGCTTGATGATCTGGGAGCGACCATTTTGGCCGATGACATAGCGGCGAGGATCGAGGAGCAGATGCAATATCCCGGCCAGATCAAGGTAACCGTGATAAGGGAGACGAGGGCGACAGAATACGCCCGATGAAGTGAAGACAGTTTGTCGTTAACGAGCGGTTGCGAAATGGGTGGAGATGCCTATATTGGTCTCCACCCGTTTCTGTTTTGTATCGGGTGGACAGGCAAATGACCGGGTTGGCCAGATGACGGCGAGGCTGGCCCGGGGTCGTATAGACGCAAGGTTTCGCCGTCTTAGAAAGCAGCCAAATGGCTTTTGTCACAATTCTATATGTGGCTGACATCTGCGGCCGACCGGGTCGGCAGGCGACAGCTCACATGATTAAGCCGCTTCGAGAGAAGTACCAGGCGGACTATGTCATCGCCAACAGCGAGAATGCCGCCGGGGGATTCGGAATCACGCCGGAGATGGCGAACAAGATGTTTGCCTACGGTGTCGATCTTCAGACGTCCGGCAATCACATCTGGGACCGTTACGAGATCATCAGGTACCTGTACCAAAAGCCGAAACTGCTCAGGCCGGCGAATTTTCCGGAGGAGGCGCCGGGGCAGGGATGGTATGTGGACGAGATCGGGGATGTGAAGATTGGAGTGATCAACCTTCAGGGGCGGACGTACATGAAGGATATTGACTGCCCGTTCAAGGTCGGAAAGCATCTGGTGTACAAACTTCGCGAACAGACGAAGATCATATTCGTGGACTTCCACGCCGAGGCGACCAGTGAGAAGCAGGCGATGTGGTACTATCTCGATGGGATGGTTTCGGCGGTTATTGGGTCGCACACCCATGTACAGACCGCCGATGAGACGATCAGTCCCAACGGGACAGCGTATCTGACCGATGCCGGGATGACCGGGCCGCATGACTCGGTGATTGGCATGCAGAAGGAGCCCTCGATTGAGCGCTTCGTGACCGGCATGCCCAAGCGGTTTACCACGGCCACCGATGATGTGAAGCTATCAGGTGCGGTGCTGAGGATCAGTGCCGAGACGGGGCGGACCGAGTCCATTGAGCGTATCAAGTACGACTTTGACCTGGATACGTTCAAGCCGGAGGACATTGTTCCGCGTTCGGATGACGAGGAGAGCGAGACGGATGAGAGCTATGAAGAGAATCAACCGAACACTGAAGAAGAGCTTTAGGGATGAGCGCACAACTTATTGATGGCAAGGCGGTTGCGAAGGACATACGGATCGGGCTAAAGGGCCGGATTGCGCAATTGGCCGAGGCTGGTATCCAGCCGGGACTGGCGGCGGTGTTGGTGGGGGACGATCCAGCCTCGCATACGTATGTGAACAGCAAAGCCAAGGCCTGCAAGAAGCTGAATCTGTATTCAGAGATTATCGAGCGTCCGGCCGACATCAGCCAGGATGAACTGACGGGTATTGTGCGGTCATTGAATGACAACCCGCGCATTCATGGTATCCTGGTGCAGTCGCCGCTGCCCAAGCATATCGATGAGATGGCCGTGACGATGGTGATTGATCCGGCCAAAGATGTCGACGGGTTCCACCCGGTGAATGTGGGGCTGATGCTGCTGGGGCGTCCCGGTCTCTTGCCGTGCACGCCGCATGGGATTGTCAAGTTGCTGGATCACTCGGGGATTGATCCGGCCGGGAAAGAGGTGGTGATAGTCGGGCGTTCGAACATAGTCGGGAAGCCGTTGGCGGCGATGCTGGTGCAGAAGGCGAAGATGGCCAATGCGACGGTTACTATTGCCCATTCCCGATCGGTGAATCTGGCAGATATCACCAGACGGGCGGAGATATTGATAGCCGCGGTCGGCAGCCCCGAGATGATCACGGCGGACATGGTCAGGGAGGGGAGCGTGATAATCGATGTTGGTGTCAATCGGGTTGATGATCCCGGTACGGAGAAGGGATACCGATTGGTGGGCGATGTGGCATTTGAATCATGCGCTGAGAAGGCGTCCTATATAACGCCGGTTCCGGGCGGTGTGGGTCCGATGACGATAGCCATGCTGATGAACAATACGGTCGCGGCGGCCGAGGCGATGAGGTGACGGTGCAGCAGGGTTGCGTCTCGGTGTGCAATTCAGTGACTATTATGCGCACAAGCCTGCATTGTTCGGTGTGGTTGCAGGTGTCCGATTTTCTGCGTGTACGGGATATGTGAAGATAGTTTTAGTTTCTTGTTTGTGGGGGTAATGCTAACCGATTGATAGCATTTGTCTTGGTAGAGCCTGCTTGATGTGATTGGGCCGACGGTCCGATATCTGTCTATTCTTCTCCTCAACCAATTGAAAGGCATAACGATTGCTTACATAGAGGCTGGTGAATTCTGCCTTTAACGTGTGCCGTTGAGGAATAACTGACATCAAGAACAGCCAGTGAAAACGAGCACGAGCACAATACTCCTGCTTTTGTTGCTACCGTTGATTGCATTATCGACCTCGGTAGTATGGGCGCAGGAGTCTGTAGGTCCCCGATGGGACCGCTTGCCATATTCCTTGTCAACCGATGCCGGGTCTGATCTCTCCCAGTTCTCAGTCATACCCTCTCAGTCACAGGTTGCCCAAGTCGTTTTGGTGCGCCTGCAGTTTGGTATGCCGCTGAGTGAGTATGTTGAACTGCACAACGGAGGGCTGTCGTTTACATTCCCCGACGGGTTTGATTTGACGACGGCGACGGTACAGGAGATATCTGACGATGTCGAGGAGTTTGGGTATTTCATCACCAAGTCGACTGTTTCCGGCCAGACGATCACAGCCAATTTGAAGGGCACTACGGCTCTTGGCGGGATGGTGACGCCGCCGGTAGATACGGTGGCGGTGACTGTGATTCTTGCTGATGTTGTCAACCCGACCCTGGCCGGTGAATATCAGTTAGCGGCGGTTGCTCTGGATGCCGATGGGGGGCTGGTGGCGGGGCCTTCGCTCAGCCAGTCGTTTGAGATTACCCCGGGGCCGGCGTCGAACCTGGCGGTATTGCCGCAGGAGGATTTGGAGTTGTTGGCCGGGGATGTAGTCGGTTTTCAGGCGACTGTGACTGATGTATACGAGAATCCGATTACCGATGCGGAGCCGGCCTGGTCATTGACTGCTGAGTCGGACGATATCGGCGTGTTTGAGGGGTCCTCGTTCCGGGCAACCAATCCGGGTGTTGGTCAGGTATTGGCAACCGTCGGCGATTTGAGCGCACTGTCAGGGCAGATTACTGTAATTTCGGGTGGGCTGGCGCGGGTGGAGCTTGAGCTGGCCACACAACAGATAATTGGGCGGACGCTTCTGGTCGAACCGCAGGTGGTTCTTCGTGACCAGTTTGATAATCTGTTAACAGACTACGATTTGGCTGCCAACCCTTTGACGCTGCAAACGTCGCAGGGGACATTGACTCCGAGTGTTATTTCTGATCCCGCCCTGTTCAGCAGCGGTGTTGTCAGTTTGCAGGAGGCAGGGGTAATATACACTGGCCTCGGTGGCGAAGTGGAGATCACGGCTGCCACTGGTGGCGTTGCTTCCAAGCCGGGCATCGTGTCGTTCAATGGCTACGAGATCCTGGCGATTGAGGCTCCTGGCGGCGGACCGTTGAATTCGGTGACCGCGGAAGCCGTGGGGTCGGCGCAGGTCATTGTTCAGCATAACGGTAGTTTGAATGCGACGCTTCTGCCGACGCTTACATTGAGTTTTGCCATGAGCGGTGGGTCAACGTCGGCGACGGTACCCTTGTTGTCGGGTGGCGAGATTGATACAGTTCAGGTGACGATACCTGCCCACATTGGAGATGTCAGTAATGACACGCTCAAGCTGGAGCTGAGGGCTCGCTTTGGTATCCAGGGAACGAACTACACCGCGACGACGATATCATCGCAGGCAGTTGCCGTGAGAACGGCCGGAGAGCTGACGTTGGTGCCGGGATCGTTGCACCCGCTGACGATTTACCCGGGGCGCAGCTATCAGTTTGGTTTTGAGGCCGACTACAGCAATCTTCCCGGGACGCCGGATTCGGCGCGAGTGACCATGCTGGCACTTGAATCGGGCTCGGGACCGATTGTGGCGACGATCTTCGATGGCTGGGCTCAGCCCTCCAGTGTGACTGCTGATCGGATTGAACATACGGACTTGGTCGGAGGCGTGTACTCGACGACGCCTGCGGGGACGTATGACGTACAGATTTCTTATGAGCTCGCGACGGACGGGACGATCGTGGAGGCCGAGGATCTTATCATTGGGTCGATCACGGTGGTGGAGCAGCTCGATATGGAGTATGTCGCGGGCAGTCTCAGGCCGTCCATGGTGGCTGCGGGAGTCGGGGCAGCGTTTGCGTTTGAGGTGCGGTTGAATAACGAGTATGATCTCACGCCCAGCCCGGTAAATTCCGAGTTTGAGCTTCGTCGCGGGGATTTCAAGGTAACGGCCAATTTGTTGTTCCCGGGCGATCAGATTACTGCCGGGCAGGTGACAATTCAGACGGGACAGGTGGTTATCCCGGATGAGTTGATTGGGATGGAGCTGGAGCCACAGGTGCAGCTTGCATTCGAGTTAGAGGAAGCGGATGCGCTCCTGACCTTTTCGAGTGGTTTCGATGGTGAGACGGTGCAGGTGGAGCAGTTGCCTGTGGCCAGGATTGAGTCGGTGCAGCCGGTGACGACCAACGGAACATTTGTGAATACCGGTCAGTCGTTCCATGTGGCCTGTCGGGTGTCGAACGAGTCGAGTTCGCCGCTTGGCCCGCTGGAATTGACGATGGTGAGCGATGGGAATTCGCGTTTTGAGCCGGTACGGACGATTGAGCTGATCGAACCGGGGGAGACGGCCGAGGTGCTGTTTGATGTGATTGCCTCGGAAGTTGATGCACTGTCGGAGGTGTTCCGTGTGGATATCACAACTACGGGTATCAGTGTGTTACCTCCAATTGACAATGTTGCGCTCATCACGATTCAGCAGCCGGCAGCGCTTACTATTGACCATGAGTTGCTTGGGGTTGAGGATTCGCTGGTTGAGTTCAGCGGCGATTTCAGTTTGACGATCCAGATGGCCAACACCGGGCAGGCGGCGGTGTCGGCGGCGACCTATGAACTATCCACCGGTGGTGTCGATTTCGGTTTTGGCAGTAGTGCGTTGGGGACAATTCGTCCCGGTGAGACGGCTGTGATCAGTTTCCAGGCGCCTGCGTTCGATACTGCGACCACGCTGACGTTCCGCATTTCTGAGTTGCCTATTGAGTTGAATACGGAGCGGACGGTGTCGATCGATGGGGAACCGTTCGAGGTCCGGATTCGGGTGATTTCGGCTGAGGGCGATCTGTTTGTCGATCCGTACCTGACTGGTCCGAATGTGGTGCTGCCCGGTCGAGTGGAAGAGTTGTTCAGTGTTGATATTGCGAATCGTGGTGTGTCGACGTTTGCGCGGATTGAACTGCAGGCGTTCACGATGCGGCTGTTCACTGCGGACCGTCAGCCGCTGGAAGTTGCCGAAGTGCTGAGTCCGAGCAATTCCGGTTTCTATCTGGAGGATGACCTGGTGACGGATTTGCGGGTTGAGAGCAATCGGATGCACTTTGACTTCCATAGTTTGTCGCTTGATGCCGGAGAGGAGCTGACGCTGACGTTCAGATCGTTCGTACGAGAGGAAGCGGAGGGCAGTTTCCTGCTGGTGGGTGATGTCAACGAGGTTGCAGCTGAGTTTGTCGAGGGGCCGAACGCCGGCCTGTCGCCTGACGTGGTAACGTCTGAGGATCAGCTCTTTTTGCTGGAACAGATCTTTGTTATCAAGGGATCCTCGCTCGATGAGTCGTTTGTTGTGGAGGCCAACCCGGTTGATCCCGCCTCGGCTCCGGCACGTTTCACGTATGAGCTCGACGAGTCCGGGACGATAGAGTTCCGGGTGTTTACGCTGACAGGAGAAGAAGTCTACAGCAAGGATTATCCGGAGGGCACAGCCGGCACTGAGACCGGCGAGCACGAGTTGTTCTGGGATGGACGGAACAATGACGGGTACATGGTGCTCAATGGCGTGTATGTGGCGACGATTACGAATACTCGTACGGGTGAGCAGGCCCGTATCAAGATAGCGATAGTGAAGTGAGTTTGTGATGTACGGCAAGATCAGTACATGCTCGTTCCTCGTGCTGTTAGTCCTGGGGACGCTGGCCTGGGGCGGTGATGCCGGCCAGGAGTCGCCGTTCGTGATCGGCGCCGGCGCCCGGTCGCTGGGAATGGGTGGCGGGTTTGTTTCGGTGGCCGACGATGCCTCGGCGGTGTTTTATAACTCGGCGGGGCTGGCCTCACTGGAATATCAGGAATTCACGGCCATGCACATGTCGCTCTTTGAGGGGAGCATTTACAATTTTGCCTCGTGGGTATATCCCCATCCAACGATTGGCGGGTTCGGTGTGGCCTACATCCGTCTTGGTACGGATGACATAATCGGCCGGTCGGGATTTGCTGAGACACGCAGTTTTGACTATTCCTATTCGCAGTTGATGGTATCGTACGGGCGGGATGTCTATCGGGGCTGGTCACTGGGGACGACACTCAAGGCAGTGAACCAGTCTCTGGATGAGTATTCGGACTGGGGGGTTGGGATGGATCTGTCGTTGCTCGGGCGGGTGCACGAGTATATTGCGGTGGGCTTTACGGCTCGTGATCTGATCGAGGCGGAAATCAAGCTGAGGTCGGTGGCCGAGTATGTTCCCCGATCTTTGGTGGGCGGTGTGGCGCTTCGAGATTATCCGTTCAGGGATGGTGTCTTGTTGAATTCCTCGCTGGAGTTGGAGAAGATCAAGGACCGATCGGTCAAACTGCATGCGGGTGCCGAGGTCGTGTTTGACCGCATCTATGCGGTGCGTATGGGATACGACCGTGACAACATGACGTTTGGAGTGGGATACAGTTTCAGCCGGTTGCAGCTCGACTACACCTACAAGTTCATGGACTATATCGATGATTCTCATCGTATCTCCTTGTCGGTGATAATTGGCAGTTCTGTGTCGGAGCAGGCTGCCATGGAGCGCCAGGCAGAGCAGCGACGCGGGACGGTGCTGCTGGAGGATGAGCGGCAGCGCCAATTTGTGACCTACAGGAACCGTGCCCGCGACTTCTACAATGCGGGCAAGCTGGATTCAGCGCTCACCTATTACCAGCAGGCGCTGGCCTTTGATCGAGATAACGAGGCTGTTCAACAACGTATTGCTGAGTTGCGGGATCGTATCGACGTGCAGCGTCGTGAGGAACTCAGGCGTGAGGAGATTGTGCTGGATTCGCAGCGGGCGGCCGAGAGTTATCTGGCGCAAGCGGAGTCGTTCTTTGCCAAGAAGTACTTCCCGGCGGCTCGGGATATGCTTGAGCTGGTGTATGAAGTCGACCCTGACAATGAGCGCGCTCGGGCGCTTGATGCACGTATCGATCAGGCGGTGCAGCAGGAGATCGAGACCAATCTTCGGAATGCCCGGATGGCTGAGGAAGCCGGAGACCTGGCCCGTGCAATCGAGGCGTATGTCCGTGTGCTTGAGCTTGATCCTGGCAACCGTGCCGTGTTGAATGCAAAGCGGGAGGTGGCCCAGCGGCTCGATCTGGCCAAGCAGATCAACGAAGGTATTGATCTGTTCAATCGCGGACAGTGGCGCGAGGCTACTAAGAAGTTCCGGGCGGTGTTGTCGGTAGACAGCCAGAACCCGGTCGCCCTGGAGTACCTGGAGCGTATGGAGCCGGACGCCGCCGGACAGCCGACGACACTCGAGGAGCTGCAGGCCGATCGCGAGGCCTGGCAGTGGTACCTTGAGGGGCTGCGCCACATGCGCAACCAGGAATACCAGCAGGCGATAGACGTGTGGCAGAAAGTAATCCAGAAGTACCCCAATAATCCCAATACCCTCGAAAATGTCAGACAGGCGCGTCTCCGGCTGGAGCTGGAGGAAGATTAGCTATCTGGTGATCTTGTCCGGTGTTTTTTGGTGGACCCGGGCGCAGTATCCGCATTACTTGATGACCAATGTTCCAACGTCCGATAAAGGAGATTAACGCTGAGTTCATTGCCGAGGAGAAGTACCTCGACAGTATTCAGCGGACAGTCCGCGAAGCCTGCAACTCGGCCGGCATGTCTCGTCGCGATACGCAGGCAGTGCTCCTGGCTATTGAGGAGGGGGCGACGAATATCATTCGTCACGCTTACTTGTATGAAAAGGGGACGATCCGCCTTCGCGTTGTTATCTACCGTAAGCTGGTCATCTTCTCTCTGATTGATTTCGGACGGTCCTTTCAGCCCGAAGGCTCCGGTACGGTGGATTTGCAAAAGCTGGTTGAGTCGGGACGCAAGGGGGGGTTGGGCTTTTACATGATCCAGAAGATCATGGATTCCACCGAGTATATCTCTGCCGCCGGACGAAACGAACTGCGGATGATCAAGCGCATCCGGCCGGTCCGTGAAGGGAGTGTACCGCTTCTCAGACGGTTCTTCGGGCTGCGAGTGAAGTTTTCGTTCTGGACGTTTCTCATTGTGGCGATTATTGTCGGTGGCTCCTACTACTACATGGATCGTCAGACCTCGCGTCAACTGTATGACCACCTTGATGAGCGCGTGGCTGCTCTCACCAAGACAATTGCAGACCAGGCCGCCGGGTATGTGCTTCGCAGCCGGTCCGATGTCGAATTTGATGAACTGATTGTCAGTTACATGCGGGCCAATCCAGAGCTTCAGATGATCGCTCTTGTTGATGATCGGGGATTGATTATGGCTCACTCGGAGGACGTTCAGAGCATTCGCAGGCGCTACACGCCGCCACCGGGAGTTGAGCCGGGCCGGTGGGGGAGTTCGCAGCGTCTGGGCGATTCAGAGCGCGGGTTGTACTACCTGGCCATGCAGATCGAGACGGGTGGGCGGGACATTGGCTCAGCCCATGTCGTGTATTCATCGGAACAGCTATCGGGCAAAATGGCCGATGCCCGATTGCGAATCGTGTTGTTAACGACACTGCTGTTGCTCTTCGGGATTGCCGGCATTTATGTGCTGTCCAACTACTTCGTATCACCGATCGTGAAAATCACACAGCGGGTTCGTCGGTTCACGCGAGGTGACCTGGAGACAGAGTTGCCGCTGGAGGGTGCCGAGGAGTTTTTCGAGATATCGCGTGCGCTCAATGAGATGATCACACGTTTGAGTCAGGATCGCAAGAACATCGTGGCGCGCGAGAAGATGGCCAAGGAGATCGAGGTGGCCTCGCAGATCCAGAAGACATTGCTGCCGAGTGTATTGCCGGACATTCCGGGATTGGAGATCGACACCTTTTATCGGGCGGCCTCGATTGTCGGGGGCGACCTGTACGACATTTTCCCGATCGGGCAGCAGCGCTACTGTATGGTTGTGGCGGATGTGTCAGGAAAGGGCGTGCCGGCCTCGCTGGTAATGTCGATGCTGCGGACGGTGATACAGATCAATGCGAGTGAGGCAACCTCAGCTCACGAGGTGTTGGCGAAGGTTGACCGGTATCTTCAGAGCAATATGCCGCCGGGGATGTTCATCACTATCATGCTGCTTATCTACGACGCTGTGAGTTCGCACGTGAAGTTCGTCTCGGCTGGGCACAATCCGATGCTGTATTATCAGGCTCGCAGTCGCAAGTTGAGCGCGCTCAACCCGACCGGAATGCCGCTGGGAATGACCAGTACGATCAGCGATGATTTTGACAAGCGGCTGGAAGAGGTGGAGCTGGAACTCAAGGATGGCGATCTGTTCTTCGTGTTCACCGATGGAGTCAATGAGGCGACCAATCGGGAGGGTGAGCAGTATGGATTTGATCGTCTCAAGCAGTTCCTGGCGAGGCAGCTTGCCGAAGATAACCAGTTGAGTGTCACGCAATTATCGCATGCTCTGGTCAGCGAACTGGATGATTTTGCGGGGTTTGTCAAGGCGACTGATGATATCACGTTCATTGTTGCTCGTTCGTGTCGACCACAGGAAGATAAGGTACGGGCGGACCAGAGCCATGAAGAGGCGCTCGATGGATCGCAAGAGTCGGAGATCGACCGGCAGACGTTGCAAGAGTGATCTGGTCGCATACTGAGAATCTGCTACGGACAGGGGGATCAGTTCGGTTGTCTTTTTTTGTTGCCGCAAGTCATAGCGCCATATATAATTGCAGAGTGAAGAACGAAGTCTGCAACCTGACAGAATAGGCCGGCTTTTTTGGACAATATCAATATCTCGCTTTCAGAGGGCGGTCAGGATAAGATCTCGGAGATACGGGTCGACGGGGTAATCGATACGCTCACAGCCGGTGAACTTGAGGAAGTGATCGACACGCTGCTCAAGCGTGATCGATACCACATCATTGTCGATTTGGCCGGAGTGGACTATATTTCGTCGGCCGGATGGGGAATTTTCATCTCTCACATCAAGCAAGTTCGGTCTCACGAGGGTGATATCAAACTGGCCAACATGGTGCCGAATGTTCGTGAAATCTACGAGTTGCTTGAGTTTGACAATGTGCTGAAAGCCTACGACTCCACCGATGCTGCCCGCGATGACTTTGCCGGTTCGACCGATGAACGGG
>CAZXRO010000073.1:0-10943 GCA_964642435.1 uncultured Ignavibacteriales bacterium | reverse complement strand
TCTCGTCAAAGAACAACTTCATATGGTTCCACGAACGTCGATCGGCATCGGAATCGTACGCGGCGCCTGTCGACGGGTCATCGCCCGACTTGGGGTTGGTAAACGAATGTACCGCCCCACCATACGTGATCAACTGATAGTCAACATCGGCCTTGCTCATTTCATCGTGGAACTCGACAACCTGTTCCCAGGGAACATGCGGGTCTGCCGCGCCGTGGCAGACAAGGACCTTGCATTGAATCTGCTTGGCATCACTCGGTTCCGGCGTGTCAAGATTGCCGTGGAAACTCACTACGCCCGCGATATCAGCACCAGAGCGTGCCAATTCCAACACCGTGCCGCCGCCGAAGCAGTAGCCGATAGCGGCTATGCGGTCTTCATCGCACATCGGATTGCCTCGCAACTCATCGAGCCCGGCGGTCACGCGGTCCCGCATCAATCTCCGGTCGCTTCGGTACTTAGTGGCCTGCTCGGCGGCCTCAGCCGTCGTCTGGGGACGAATACCCTTGCCGTACATATCCACGGCAAAGGCCAGATAACCGAGTTCGGCAAGCTGGCGGCTTCTGCTTTGCGTGTAGTCATTCAGGCCGGTCCACTCATGCACCACCAGCACCCCGGGCCGCGCAGTATCCGTGCTGTTGTCGTATGCAATGAATCCCTCCAGTACAACATCGCCATGCTTGTACGTGACAGTTTCGGAGACAATCTCCCCTGACACACTTGTACTCAAACAAAGTACCAGCAGCGCTATCACACAATTCTTCATGGTATTCTCCTGCTTGTTGAGAGTGTCCATCTGATCCTCGATTTGCGACGATTCCGCGATGTGGATTGATGCACTTCCCACGATTGCGCCAATCCGGTCACGTTCATCAGGCCGCTGCCTCGGCTTCCTGGAATTGGTTCAAGGCATCCATAGCCTCAGTGCCATACACTACCGATGGCCCACCTCCCATCAGAACCGCTACACCGATCGTTTCCATGATCTCTTCGCGACTTGCGCCCGACTCTATTGCGTCATGTACATGAAATGCAATGCAGCCATTGCAGCGCACGGTAATCGCAATGGCGAGCGCGATAAGCTCCTTGGTCTTGCCGTCAAGTGCGCCGTCAGCCGATGCTTCCTTGTGTAACTCCATAAATCCCTTCATGGTACCGGGAATTCCCTCACTGAGCTTCTTCATCGACTTGCGTATCTCTTCATTGTACTGCGGATAGTTCTGGCTCATGATAACCTCCGTGTGTCAGGTTGCTCTGTCCGTGTGGTTTGATTCCGTAACAGGGTGACCAACACATAGGTTCTAAAATCGTTTGAAGCTTGCCACCGATCCCCAAGTGCGTTTAGCTTCGCTCTGTCGATACGATTGACCAGATTGTTGATGCTGATGGCCTGTGTCTGCTAATCTCACCGTCGCAACAATTCGGCAACTTCTCTGCAGGTCGCTCTGTTCTGGCAATTGTCAACGAAATCGAAGATGTCTGCGCCATTTGCGAGGTGACCAAGTGATCAAACTCTCTCCCAGGACCGCACTGATACTATTCATAGTGTTAGTGATCTTCGTCATAGCGCAGGCAACGTGGTGGGTCGTCTTCATGGCTCAGCTTGTCGATGAGAAAGTCGAACTGGCCGAGCAATTGTCGGCCGACCCGGAAGTGGTGGCCAAGATACACGACGAAGAAGTCGATCGACAGATTATGATTGGTCTGGAAGGACTTGTTTTCCTCCTGGTGCTTGCCGGCGGGCTGTGGATTATCTACAACGCCTATGTGCGACTGCAGGATTTGAACCGACGCCAGGAGAACTTTCTCATGGCGACCACTCACGAGTTGAAGACTCCGCTGTCTTCCATAATGGTATATCTCGATGCCCTGAAGAGCGAGCGCATTCCAGACTCACGCAAGGCAGAGATATTGCCCCGCATCCGACAGGACACTCATCGACTGCAGAAGCTCGTTGAGAAGATCCTCCAGGCAGGTCGCATAAGCAGAGATACCGACGACCGGGTCAATCAGGAAGTCTTCGACTTAGCTGCCCTCGTCACGGAGCGACTGCAAGCTGTTGCCGACTCATCTGCGATCAAACCTGTCGATATATCATCTCGCATCACACCATCCCTGATGGTGTCCGGAAACAGAACAGCGCTGGCAGGAGCCATAGACCAGATCCTCGAAAACGCCGTCAAGTACACGACGAAGGATCAAGTCAGGCTGACCGTAGAGGTAGAACGAGTTGATAACAACGTTAGGTTGCGCGTTACCGATGACGGCATCGGTCTGCACAAGCAGGATCTGCAGCGAATCTTTGAGCGATTCGTAAGGGTTGGAGATGAGATAACTCGCAGCTTCGAGGGAACAGGCCTTGGACTCTACCTGTCGCGAGAGATAGTCAGACAACACGGCGGACAGATCAGGGCCTATTCCGATGGTCAGGGGCGTGGAGCGACTTTCGAGATCACACTGAAGGAGGTACGTTAGCGTGCGCTCAATACTGCTGGTTGAAGATGATCGTCATCTCGCCGACGGACTCCAACTGAACCTTCAGGCCGAAGGTTTCACTGTTGTCCACATTGCTCAGGGGGATCAGGTCATCGAAGAGTTTGAGCGAGGCCTGTTTGACCTGATCCTGTTGGATATCATGTTGCCCGCAGTCGATGGACTGACAATCTGTCGCCAGTTGCGCGCCCGGGGTCACACTGTCCCCATCCTGTTCTTGACCGCTCGCGACCAAACAGACCAGAAAGTTGAGGGATTGCTCGCCGGCGGTGATGACTACATCGCGAAACCATTCGATACCCGAGAGCTACTCGCGCGCATCCAGGGCATTCTGCGTCGTGATGCATGGCTGGCTGCGCAGCGTTCAGAAAGCAGCCAGCTTGAATTCGATGGTCGAAGCATCGACTTTGGGACTTTTGAAGCCTCCGGACCCGGTGGCAAGACTCAGCTCGGTCGCAAGGAGTGCATGATTGTCAAGTACCTCGTCGAACGTGAGGGAGAAGCAGTAAGTCGCGACCAATTGCTCGATGCTGTCTGGGGGTATCACGCCTTTCCGACTAATCGCACCGTCGACAACTTCATTATGCGTATCCGCAGAGTTTTCGAGAACGATCCACGAAACCCGCAGTATTTTCTTACCGTTCACGGCGTTGGCTATAAGTTCACCCGCAGTCGCTGATGCGCACTCCTGTCTTCCCAATCTTCTGTTCCGAACTAACTCTGTGTGGCATGAGAAATCTAATGTTGATCGTGTTCTGTCAGGTATTTCAGAACCGGGAATAAACGGAACTCATTTACTTGACCACAGTTAAACAATTGCCTATCAATAGCCGAAGCACAACGCTTGTACTTGTTATCGCGAACCGGATTGTGCGCTTCAGCAAGCGATTGGACGACTTGAGAGGCCACTATTTCCTGTTAGCGTAGTATTGTACGCGTTAGTTGAGGAGAGAAAGCGGAAAAAAGTGTTAAGGAGTGATTTGCGTCTCATGGGAAACCGCCCGGTTGCTCGTTGAGACTGGCAATCGACCCGTAAGTCGATTGCGCTATGTGATGAGTTATTATTCGATTCCGTCCAGCAACATCTTTTCAGAAGCCACAATACGACCACCACGGTCGCCATAGCACCTAATGCCCAAGCTTCATTGACCTGCACCGTCAATATCAGACCGCAAAGGCTTCGCTGTGCGGTTGCTTGAGGCATGTTAGGCCTCGTTGCCCAGAACAGTGAGATGGTAACCGACCAGTCAACATCGGCGAGTCAACTACGTATGTCTCACGCAAGAACAACTATCGATAGTTCGCAACAAACGAGTTTGTGAGGAGAACCAAGAAAAACGACAAGGAGAGCTATGAAGTATCAAAGGACACTTCACCGGTCAATTGTGATTACGTTTGTTATTCTGAGTCTGTCATTCGTGCTGCCAGCCCCTGCGGCGATCGCAGTCGATGACGAGGATGGTTTCAAAGTCGGGGGCGCACTGCGTTTCAACTACCGCTACATGGATTGGGACGATGAAGACTACGCGCGTGTGAATAACGCGCAGGGAGGCGAGCTGCTACTTGACACCTATCGCATCAATGTCGATGGTACCTACGGCGGTATCGATCTGTCACTGGAATATCGCTTCTACTCCGGTTATCACATGCTGCATCATGGCTATTTCGGCTACGACTTCTCAGACAAGACAACGATGCACTTCGGCGTGCATCAGGTACCGTTTGGCATACAGCCGTATGCGTCGCATAACTGGTTCTTCTCCGTTGCCTACTATCTGGGCCTCGAGGATGACTACGACGCCGGTATCAAGTTCATGCATCAGACCGATGGCGGGCTGAACCTGCAACTGGCATACTACAAGGCCGACGAGGGGAACTTCACCGGCGCGTCCGACAACAGTTCCCGCTATTCGTATGACGTCGTCGATGAAACTTTCTTCGGCATGCAGTCGAACAACAGGGAATCACATCAGTTCAATGCCCGGCTGGCCTACACTTTCACCGAGGGTGACTTAAATACCGAGATTGGTGTCTCCGGTCAGTACGGTATGCTGTTCAATGAAGCACTGGATCGTATCGATGCATCCGATAACCCGGATTCGCTCTATACAGGTGATTCTGACCCGTGGGGCTCACATGCCGCTGTCGGTGGACACATCAATGCTACCTACGGGAACTTCAACCTCATGGCCTTCGGTATCTATGTGGATCACGATCCGCAGGTGCTGACAGAGAACGTGGCAATGCCGGACAATGACACACTGACCGCCGACTTCAGTGACGAACTCGTCGTCTTCGGCGCCTACGACTTCCCGTATGAGGTAGCCAGCACCGGCATAGTTCTGGCCGTGCAGCCAGCCTATACAGTGGCGGTCGACTGGGGACCCATCAGCAGCCTTCAGTTCTACAACGACTTCAGCATGTATCTGAAGGATAACGACGAATTCGAAGACTCTTACCATAACATCACCGGTGTTCTGGTGACTGCCGGTAGCGTCTATACCTATGTGGATGTGGCCCAGGGCAAGAACCAGCCATGGTTGGGCGAGTTCAATGGTCTCGGCGCGGGCAATCCGGATGCTGAATGGAAGATGCGCTTCAACATCAACTTTGGTTACTACTTCTAATGTCGAAAACGGCTGGGGGCGCTGCCTCTCTCAGGGCGGCGCCACTACAGTAATCAATTCGACAGAAAAGATAAGTGTCATGGCACAGTTACAGGTAAAAAACCTCTACAAGATCTTCGGCGCCCGTTCCAAGACAGCGCTGGAGATGGCGAAGGACGGCAAGTCCAAACCCGAGATACTCGAGAAGACCGGGTGTACACTCGCTGTCAACAACGCTGACTTCTCAATCTCCGAAGGCGAGACGTTTGTTGTCATGGGTCTATCCGGCTCGGGCAAATCAACGGTCCTGCGTTGTCTCAATCGTCTCTGGGAGCCAACTTCGGGCTCTGTCCTGCTCGACGATATTGACATTGTCAGTGTCGATGACGAGCAGCTTCGACAGATTCGGCGCACCAAGATGAACATGGTGTTCCAGCACTTCGGATTGTTGCCGCATCGCACCGTCGTAGACAACGTCGCCTTCGGCCTGGAAATCCAGCAGGTGTCGCCCGAGGCCCGCATGAAGAAAGCCTATGAGGTAATCGATCAGGTAGGGCTTCAGGGATATGGCGACATGATGACCGGCGAGCTCAGCGGCGGTATGCAGCAGCGCGTCGGACTCGCCCGCGCCTTGGCCACCGATCCCGATATCCTGCTCATGGATGAAGCGTTCAGCGCGCTCGATCCACTGATTCGCAATCAGATGCAGGATGAACTGCTGGATTTGCAGGAACAGATGCACAAGACAATCGTCTTCATCACGCACGATCTGGACGAGGCCCTGAAACTCGGTGATCGTATCGCGATTATGAAAGACGGCTTTATTGTGCAGATCGGGACACCCGATGAGATCCTCACCCAGCCTGCCGATGACTATGTCGCTTCGTTCGTCCAGAACGTTGATCGCAGCAAGGTGATCACAGCATCATCGCTTATGTTTGATCACCCGTCACGGGTTGTCTCCCCCAAGGACGGTCCGGAGGTAGCCATTCGTCGCATGCGAAAGATGGGTATCTCGTCTCTGGCCGTTACCGGCCCCAAACGCCAGTTCAAGGGGTACGTCCGTGTCGAAGACGCCGTGAAAATGCAGAAGAAGGGGGGAGACCGCAACCTGGAGAGTATTGTGGTTAGCGATGTGCCGCGGACACTTCCGGACACGCCAATCGTGGAACTTCTCCCCCTGGTTATGGAATCGCAATATCCGATTGCCGTCGTCGATGACGAAGGCCGCCTTCAGGGGCTGGTCATGCGCTCGTCAGTTATTGCAGAGATAACGGGCGAGGAAAACACCGATACGCCGGCGATGTTGGAGGAAGAAGAACATGATTGATCTTGATGTTGGCGGATACATTGAGATAGTTATCGATTGGCTGACCGAAAATCTCAGTGCCCTGTTCGATGCTATCAGTCTGATCGTTACCACCGTTATCGGTGGCTTCGAGGCAGCCCTCATGTGGGTACCGTACCTGATCATCATTGTTCTGTTCACCGCACTGGCCTGGTGGCTGGTCGGACGCGGCATTGCTGCGTTTACCCTGATAGGGCTGTTTCTGATCGAGAGCATGGGGTTCTGGGGAGATACTATGGTAACGCTGGCGCTGGTACTCACATCAGCCCTGATCGCCCTGTTCTTCGGTATTCCCACTGGAATCCTTGCCGCCAGAAACAAAGTTCTTGAAGGTATTGTCAGGCCGGTGCTCGATACTATGCAGACCATGCCGGCATTCGTCTATCTCATCCCGGCGGTGCTCTTCTTCGGCCTCGGTACCGTGCCAGGCGTAGTGGCAACAGTCGTCTTCGCGATGCCCCCGGTCGTGCGCCTGACCAACCTGGGTATTCGCCAGGTCCAACCGGATGTCGTCGAGGCCGCACAAGCTTTCGGGGCAACTCCCAGGCAAGTGCTCATCAAAGTGCAATTGCCACTGGCCCTGCCGACTATTCTGGCCGGCATTAATCAAACTATCATGCTGGCCCTGTCCATGGTCGTTATCGCGGCCATGATCGGAGCCGGCGGACTTGGAGGTCAGGTCCTAAGAGGAATTACGCAACTAAATGTAGGCTTGGGCTTTGAGGCCGGCTTCGCAATCGTTATACTGGCCATCATATTGGACCGCATAACACAAGCGTTGGGTGCCGGTCGACAAGGATCCAAACAGTAACCGATATTTGGAGGAGGACAATGTTTACAATTCGCAAATCAATCAAGGTTGGTGTCATATTCGCTATGATCGCTGCCCTGGCTATCATTGCCAGCTGCGGCGGCGAGAAGGCTACCGAACCGAAAGTAGTCAAACTGGTCTACGTCAATTGGGCCGAGGGTATCGCTATGACCAATCTGGCCAAGGTCATCTTGGAGGACAAGATGGGTTACCAGGTACAAACCCAGGTTGCCGATGTCGGACCTGTATACACCTCGGTTGCCCAGGGTGACAATGACGCTTTCCTGGATGCCTGGCTCCCGGTCACTCATGAATCCTACATGGAGCAGTATGGTGATCAGGTCGTCGACCTGGGGACCAATTACGATGGTGCCCGTATTGGATTGGTGGTTCCGAGCTATGTGACCATTGACTCGATTACTCAAATGAATGCCAATGCCAAGAAGTTCGACAACAAGATCATCGGCATCGATGCCGGTGCGGGGATCATGAAGGCTACCGACAAGGCCGTCGAGACCTATAACCTCGACCTGGAACTGGTTTCCTCAAGCGGTCCGGCCATGACGGCTGCTCTCAAGAGCGCTATTGATGATTCCACCTGGATTGCCGTCACCGGCTGGAAGCCGCACTGGAAGTTCGCCCGATGGGATCTGAAATTCCTCGCCGATCCGCAAGGTGTCTACGGCGCCGTGGAGAATATCCATACTATCGCCCGCAACGGTATCCAGCAGGATATGCCCGATGTTGCCGCTTTCCTGAAGGCATTCCACATGACCGACCAAACCCTCGGTGACCTGATGGGCAAGATCGCCGAGAACGACAAGGCCGATCCGGTCGAAGTCGCCCGGACATGGATGAACGAGCACCCCGATGTGGTGAACGCTTGGCTGCCCAAGAAGTAACAGTTATCATTTGCCTCATTGATATACAAAGCCCCGGCGCATGCCGGGGCTTTCGTGTTGTCAGGATGCCATTTAGAGAAAATCCCATCGTAACTGCCGATTCTGATACCCAAACGCGATTTCTTGACTATATTGCTCAGGTTAGCGAAATCGCTCTGTGAAGGTATTACCAACGTGACGGTCACCAATCGACATATTAGATATACACTACTGCTGGTCATTATCGGCCTGCTCCTCTACCTTGCTCTGGGGTACGGAACGAGATCATTCGAGGCCTTCTGTCCCTTCGGCGGGGCAGAGAGCCTGTGGGGCCTGTTTACGCAGGGAGAGTTTACCTGTGCCCTTGGACCATTGAACCTCTCTATGATGTTAGCCCTGCTCGGACTGGCTTTGCTCTCGAAAAAGTCTTTCTGCGGCTGGGTTTGCCCGATAGGCTTCTTGGGAGAACTCGGGGGAAAGCTCGGAGGCAAACTCTGGCGACGTCGCCCGAAGGTGGGGGCCAGGACCAATGGTTACCTGAAACTGCTACGCTATGTAGTGCTGATCGTTGCCTTGTACTTCACCTATCATGCCGGTGAGCTCATACTCCGAGGGTTTGATCCTTTCTATCTCATCTTCTCCGGATTTGGTCATGGCAGCCTCGGCTGGATCTCGATAGCTGTGATGGGCGTGATAGTAGTCGCCGCACTCACGGTACCGATGGCGTTCTGCCGCTACCTGTGTCCACTCGGCGCCGTGTTCGACCCCTTCAGCCGGATCGGCCTGCTAAAAATATCTCGAAACGAATCCGCCTGCACGTCCTGCGGGATGTGCAGACAGGCGTGCCCCCATGAAATCAGTGTCGACGAGCTGCGGGTTGTGCGGCACCGCGATTGCACCAATTGCCTCGAATGTGTCGATGCCTGTCCCGAGAAGGACGTGATGTCGATACAAGCGAAACTGTAGGAGGTACGGTGAGAGTATCCCGATTCGTCATCCCGGTCCTCGTGATCATCGCCCTCTTTGGTGGCTACTCGCTGCGGCTGGCTTTCACGCAGCCCACGACTAACATCTCGTATGCTTCCGAAGGCGCCAGCGTCGCAAATGCGCAGCTGGCCACGTTTATCGTCGAGGGTGTAAAGTGCAAGGGAACAGCCAGTTTCTTCAGCTCCCTTTACGAAGACACTCCCGGAATCATAACTATCGAAACGTTTGCCGCAGATCATAAGGCGGTATTCACCTACGATCCCCAGCTGATCACCGTCGACAGCATCAAGTCCGTCATGGAAGCCCCGATTGATTTCGACGATGGCACCAGTGAGCAAATTTTCCGGTGTTTGTCAGTCGACGAATAGTCACTCGCATCTTTCGATCCCGTTGTAAGTTAATCAGCGTGCGACAACACCCGCCAGCATCTCGTGCTCCTCGGAAGCGACCTGGCCCATCACCCTCTCGATCGTCCCGCCAAACATCTTGCTCATCAGGCCAATGTTCATTTGAGCCACATACACCTGGCCGTCGTCTCCCTCGAAGACACCAATACGGCACGGCATCATGGCCGTAACCTTGCGATTGTCCTCTTCCGAAAGGATACGGTGCGCGTGATCCGGCTGGCAGATTGAAAGGATCTTCATCGGCCGGGCGTCGTTGTGACCGCCCTCAGCAAGGCTCTTCTGAAGATCGTATATCTTGGGGACAACCCAGCCGCGATCGAGGGCTGATTGCTCGATTGTCCTTACCGTGTCGTCAAGCGACTGGTTGCTCGGTGCGACATTCAACATCAAGCTCGGCATGACCTTCCAGCCAATGATCCCGACAGCGACTGCCCCCACCATGATCCCCAGTATGAAGACTAACGCACTACTCATTGTGATCCTCTTAGGTGTCTGAATCCACTTCAATCGGCATTTCATGTTAGATATGGAAGCGCCCAATAATGATTCAGAGAAAAGATCACAATCCGGGAAGCTGGACGGGCAGTCGACCGAACCGGAAGACAGCTAAGGTAGTGGACATAGGTCGATCCCCGTCTCATAGCCAACACCGTCCGGCATTGTACACAGTAAGGTCAGCTCTAAGCCTTCACCAATGTCCGATATCGATTGCGACGGTTCTCAAACAGCTTGTCGCCGAGTTCCTTCTGCCGCCACTCCTGGTAGGCCGCGAAATTGCCCTCGAACCAGCGCACGTTCCCATCCCCCTCGAAGGCAAGGATGTGGCTACACACTCGATCCAGGAAGAAGCGGTCGTGGCTGATCACCATTACACAGCCGGAGAACTGCATGATCGCCTCTTCCAGCATCCGCAGCGTGTTGACATCGAGATCATTGGTCGGCTCATCCAGAAGCAGCGTATTGCCACCTGTCTTGAGGACTTTGGCCAAGTGCGAACGGTTACGCTCGCCACCGGATAGCTCTGTTATGCGCTTTTGCTGCGATGCACCCTTGAACCCGAACAGGGCCAGATACTGCCGGATCGGAATCTTCCGATCACCTACCGTGACCTCCTCCAGACCGTCGCCGACTTCTTCAAGCAGCGGCTTGTCGCCCTCGAGTCCTTCGCGCTCTTGATCCACGTATGCCAGCTTCACCGAGGACCCAATCGTCACATTGCCCTCGGTCGGCTCCAGCTTGCCGGTGATCAGGTTTAACATGGTTGTCTTGCCGGTGCCATTAGGCCCGGCTAACCCCACGACCGCCGACCGTGGAACGTTGAAAGTGACATCCTTGAATACCTGCTGGCTGTCATAGGCCATGCTCACGTTGTCAAACTCGATTACCTGATTGCCAAGGTCCGGACCAGGT